>JBCCOX010000218.1:0-7562 GCA_039025155.1 Deinococcota bacterium
GCATGGGCAACCTTGTCATCTGAGGCGTCATCCGTAAGGAGTGCGAGTTTAAGTGATGCCAAGCTTGTGAGTTGACGGTCGTACGCACTCAGTTCAGCTAAGCGCGCTGTTGCCCACGCATCCATGTTAGTTAGCACGCTAGCAATGCCGCCATCTAGCTGAACACTGGCCCAGCCAAACGCACCCGCGTCTACACCGGCATCTTGCAAATAATGACGCATGGTGTCGTTTTGGGTTTTTTCGCAGCCATGTTCCAAAAGTAGCGCCATGCGAACCGCTGGATGCCGCAAATAGCCTACAAAGGTGCGAGCAAATAACGCCTCACTGCTACCGCTCGAGACCCCACAACCCTCCGTATGAACCAGCGGCACAAAGCGGCGTATTGGCGACATCTCCGTAAGCTTCTGATTTAAGCGTTCAGCGGCCATGCGGGCAATCTGCCCAGAACACAAACTGGTGGGTAGCAAAAGCCCTAGCGGTTCAACCATGGCGCGGTCATCAGCGTGGGTCATGGTGAAGGTACGCGACCAAGTGCTAGCAGGTGGGCAAATGGGAATAGGGTGACCGTCTTGGCGGCGTTCACGCGCTTTGAGCTGCTCGAGCCTCACCTCGTCTGGCTTTTCTTCACGCGCTTGCTGCCAGTTGCGCCACAGTTGCACTTGGGAATGCCCTGCCTGCTCACCCACGCTGCGTTCACCCGAGGCCACCTGCAGACTGAGGTTGAAGGTATCCCGCCCCACCTCATCTAGGGGCGTGCCGTCAAGGTAGGCACCGGCGTTTACATCCATGTCGTTGTGTAAAAGTTCAAAGCGCGTGCTGGTCGTAACAATTTTGAGGGTAGGCACAAACGGAAAGTTGGTGATGGAACCGTTTCCAGTAATAAAAAAGATGAGGTTGCAACCCGCAGCTACTTGCCCAGCGATGCTCTCTAAGTCGTTACCGGGGCTATCCATAAAGTAAAAGCCCGGGTCGGTCATAGGTTGTCCGTAATTGATGACGGCATCTAAGCGCACATCTGGGTGTTTTTTATTGGCAGCCCCAATGGATTTAAGCACAATATTGTAAAGTCCACGAAATTTATTCCCGCCCGACGGGTTGCCTTCTGCTGAAGTACCATGACTGGCTGCAAACTGCTTGTAACGCGCCACCATGTCTAAAAACTGCTGAGCTGTAGCAACATCTTTAACATGCTGCAACACATACGACTCCGCACCGATGAGTTCATCTGTTTCTGCGAGGTTGGCACTGCCGCCGTGTTGGATGATTTCTTTGGCCACCCACGCCGCCAAGGGATTTCCTGAAATACCCGAAAAGGCATCTGAACCACCGCACTGCAGCGCCACTTTGAGATGACTAAGCGGCATGGCTTCACGGCATTGTTCACGGACTGCTGGTAACCACGCTGTGACCATCTGCTCAGCGCGTTCTAGTGACGCACTGAAACTATCTTGCAGGCTCATAAATGCGTGTGGGAGAGTGTCTAGCGGATAGTTATGCGTGCTGAGATAGTCTTTAAGACGTGCGTTGTTAAGCGCGTCGCTGGGCATGTCCACAGCTAAGCAGGCCGCTACGTTGGGGTGGGTCATAAACCCTGCTAAGGTGCGCAGGGTTTGCTCGAGGTTGTTGGGAACATCGCGGCTACCACCTTCGGTATGGGCCACGGCGACGATGCCTTCAAGGCCATCTTCGAGGCCGTCCTCTGATACCTTGTTAGCTGCGTTTAAACGGCGTTCTAGTTGACGGACAAAGCTGGCGGTTCTCGAGCTTGTTCCCAGCAGCACAATCATATTGCGCGTGCCTACGCCGCGCACGAGCTTGCCACGGTCGTCTCTGCGGGGGTAGCCTTCAAATACCGCCGTTAAGTCGTGGCGCGGCACTTGGGAAGCAGGTTCAAAGCTTGCGGGGTTGAGGCTGTAGGCATGCATGTCATCTTCAAAATTAGCGTCTCGAGGGAACTCTGCGTCAACATCGCGCAAGCTAAGTGCCTCGAGCGTACTGGCATTAGACACATAATCCCCCGCCGAAATGGCCCGGTTAGCGCGACCAAAAGGCAGTCCCCACGAGGTCAACTGCTCACCTATGGCAATATCTTTAACAGCAAAACGGTGACCTGTAAGCACCGTGTGAGACAAGCTAAACACACTATCTTGATGCTTGACGCGCGTCCCGGCAGTAAGCGTACTTAAAGCAATTGCCACGTTGCTAGCATCATCTGATAAGCGGGCAACAGCCTCGAGGTTAACAAACTGGTCAGCCAACGGAGCATCAACTTGCCGTCTTAGCGTTGATGCACTTAAACTTGTCTTTTCTGATGCGCCAGTTTCTGGTGATGACATAACAGCCTCCCTTTAGAAGCTCATAAGCTTTAAACTCATTCAAAAGATTTAGCCCATCATAAAGTCTCATCACCACATTTGTGTTTTGGCCTTAGTCTGTACTGCGCCTGTACTGAGTTTGGATTGTGGTTGTGCTGCAACCTTTAATACTTGTAATGACAAACGTTCATCAATAGGGGGCGTGTTGGTGGGTTGCTTGCGTGCTGGCAGTTAGCTTGGTACAATCCAAGTACACAAAGTCGTGAAGAAAGTTTGGTTGCAAATCTTTGCAACACGTTATCGCAGAGCGGGTAACTATGTCTCGTGCCTACCTTTGCCATGGCTTTATGTGCAGATTTTTCTAAGAGAGGTGTTTTATGAAAGTACGTCTTATGACCTTGCTGCTTCTCCTAGCAGCGTTTGGTATGGCGCAAACCGACGTTACCCTGACCTACATGACAGGCAACCGGGGGGATGATGTTGAGCTTGCCCAGCTAGTGATTGACGAGTATATGGCTGCCAACCCGCACACCATCGGTGGCGAGGAGTATAACGTCAGCGTTGAAGTGATCGCTGGTCCAGAGTCAGCAACTGACCGCTTGGGCTTGTACTTACAGTTTTTTGAAGCCCAGTCTGACGATGTTGATATTTTTGAAATTGACGTGATTTGGCCCGGCGACTTAGCTGAGCACCTTGTTGACTTATCTCAATACGAGGGTGTGAGCGAAGCGGCTGCTGAGTTCTTCCCAGCTATCGTTGAAAACAACACAGTAGACGGCGCACTTGTGGGTATGCCTTACTTTACCGATGCTGGTTTGCTTTACTACCGCGCAGACTTGCTCGAGAAATACGGCTTTGATGGCGCACCTGCAACTTGGAGCGACCTTGAAACCATGGCTGCGACCATCCAAGAAGGCGAACGCGCTGAAGGCAACGCAGACTTCTGGGGCTTTGTCTGGCAAGGTAACGCTTATGAAGGTCTAACCTGTGACGCGCTCGAGTGGATTGACTCATTTAACGGCGGCACCATTATTAGCTCTGACGGCGTGATTACCGTCAACAACGAAAACGCTGTGGCTGCACTCGAAACTGCGGCTGGTTGGGTTGGCACTATCTCTCCACCGGGCATTACCGGCTTCCAAGAAGAAGATGCCCGCAACCTGTTCCAAGCTGGTAACTCTGCGTTTATGCGTAACTGGCCTTACGCTTACAGCCTTGGTCAAGCAGACGACAGTGCTGTTCAAGGACTTATTGGCATTACCACCTTACCCGCTGCCAACATGGACGGTGCATCACCAGCAGCAACCTTAGGTGGCTGGCAACTTGGTGCATCTGCTTACACCGAGTTCCCCCAAGTTGCTGCTGATGTGATCTTATACATCACCAATTATGACAACCAGCTCCGCAATGCCGTTGACAACAGCAAGCTTCCTACCCGCCCAGCCGTTTATGACGACGAAACCCTACTTGCCTCAGACGTAAGCTGGTTCAACGACTTGCTGCCTGTGTTCATCAACGCAGTTGCCCGTCCGTCAACCATTTCTGCACCTCAATACGGTGAAACCTCACGCTTGTTCTTCACGGCTGTACACAACGTACTCACCGGCGAAGAAGACGCTGAAACCGCACTTTCACTGCTAGAGCTTGATCTTGAAGCCCTCCACGGCTTTGAAATCGGCGCACCTTAAACTCACTTTTTAAGTTTTGTTAAGCCAGGCTCTTGTAGTCTGGCTTTCTATCTATCGTTGGCCATAACATTACAACTATTAGTAAAACATTAAGAATGTGAGGAGGTTTTCTGTGGCACAACCCGCTGCCGCAACTCAGCAAGCCACCGCTAAACAGACACTATCTGAACTTGCCAAGGCAGAAGAGCGCACCGCTTGGTGGCTACTTTTACCTTCGATAGTTATTTTGGTACTTATTGCTATTTATCCGCTTGGACAAGTGTTTGTCTCGAGCTTTACCAACGCTCGTTTTGCCAGTGATACCCCAACTCGTTTTGTGGGCTTTGATAACTACCGCCAACTTCTAACCTTCCGCATTATTGGTTTAGCACCAGAGCTAGATGACCAAGGTAGGCAACTGGTAGAAGACGGCCAACCCGCTTATGAAAATAGCCGCTTAAAACTTGCCAATCTGTTCCGCAGTGATGAACTTACCTTTGTCAACCGTAGTTATGACGAAAACGGCCAGGTCGTCGAAAACCGTGAGCGCTATGACAGTGTGTTTACATTTGGCTGGTTCGGTAGTCGCTACGTTGTAGCTGCACCTAACGCAGCTTTTGTGCGCTCAGTTGGTGACACGATTGGGTTTACGGTTATTACGGTTGCGCTCGAGACCATTCTCGGCATGATCATCGCCCTAAGTCTTAGCAAGCGCTTTTTTGGGCGCGACCTCATGCGCACAGCTATGTTGGTGCCGTGGGCCATTATCACGGTGGTGTCTGGGCTTATCTGGGAGTGGATGTACCGCTCTGACCGCTCTGGGTTTTTTAATGCACTCATCAACCGACTTGGCTTTAGCGACGGTAACACCTCGTTTTTGACCGAGTCAGCCTTACAAATGCCGAGCGTCATTGCCATTGACGTTTGGAAAACAACCCCCTTTATGGCACTCTTGCTATTAGCAGGTTTGTCAACTATTCCCAAAGAACTCTATGAAGCAGCAAGGGTTGATGGTGCCAACCAAATCCGTCAATTTTTCTCGGTCACAGTACCTTTACTTGCCCCTACCTTGGCAGTTGCGCTTATTTTCAGAACGCTAGATGCGCTTAGAGTATTTGACCTTTTCCAAATCATCTTTGGGGAAAGTCGTTACTCGATGGCAAGTTTTGCCCAAGACACCCTGATTAGCAATAGGGATGTGGGGCTGTCGTCGGCGTCTAGTGTGGTGATTTTTATCATCATCTTTGCCTTTGCCATTTTCTACATTCGCGTGTTGGGGGTAGACAGTGATTGAGGCAGATTTTAAAGCACGTTGGGCTGGTGTTGAAGACAGTTCTAAAGTTGCAACCATTGTGCTGTTAGCGGTTGCGTTTCTGGCGTTTTTCTTTCCTTTTACCCGGCAAATTGGCGAAAATGTGTCTGGCGATAGTTTTGTAGCGGGCATGCCGGTGGGCTTCCGTGCTAACGGGCTTTCTACCCTCGCCTCGATCTTTATTTTGGTGAGCTTAGTCATGTGCTTTTTCCGCAGCAGACTCACAACAGCTATGACCTTTTTAATGGGTCTTTTGGCAATTGTGTCGCTGTTATTTTATGCACTTGCAACAAGGTCAAGCGAGGCATTTGGCCTCAGCGCCCAAATACTTTTGCCAGCTTGGTTTGTGGCCATCCTTCTGACGGCTATTGCGACGCTTATAGTGATTCTCGAGCCCCAGCTACGTACCAAAGAAGGCCGTAAGTCTTTAAATGATGTGTTTTTCTATACCCTTATTGCCATCATTTTTATCTATTTGATGTTTCCGTTTTACTGGGCGCTTATCTCGTCACTTAAGGTTGAAAGTGAACTGATTCGTACACCTGCAAGCTTCTTACCTCAGCAGATTTCGTTTCAGAATTTTAGTGCCGTCTTAAGTAACGAGCGCTTTTTGCGCGGCTTGCTCAACAGTCTAATTGTGGCCTCATCAGCAACGATTATCTCGCTACTGATTGGCTCATTTGCAGGCTTTGCCCTTGGTAAAATGCGCTTTCGTGGCCGTAGCCCCGCCCTTTATGGCATCTTGGCCATGACCATGTTCCCGCAAGTTGCTGTTCTTGCTGGTATCTACGCAGTGATTCGGCTGTTAAGCTTGCCCACAACTGTAAGCTTAATTTTGTCTTACCTCGTCTTTACACTGCCATTTACCGTTTGGGTACTCACTGCTTTTTTCAAAGGCTTGCCTGTCTCGCTATTGCAAGCTGCTCAGGTAGACGGTGCCACCATGATGCAAACCTTCTGGCAGATTTTGCTACCACTCACAGCCCCTGCACTGGTCACAACAGGACTGCTAGCGTTTATCAATGCATGGAACGAGTACCTGTTTAGTCTTACGCTCACGTCAACTAATCCCAATGCACAAACCGTCCCCGTTGCCATTGCCAACTTGTCAGGCAGGGTGGCGCGGCAAGAACCCACCGGTGAGATTATGGCCGGCGCGCTCATAGTAACTGTGCCCTTGGTCATTCTCGTGCTCGTTTTTCAAAAACGAATTGTGGACGGACTTACCGCAGGTGCTGTTAAGGGTTAAGTTGTCTTCAATGTGTTTCAGCTAATGTCAAGCAAGCGCGGCCTAAACCGCGCTTCTTTACTTATGTAGTGGATGTTGCAAACCCATTAGCGTCAAATCTTGGGTGGAGGACGGCCTCAACTTAGAGCCACACCCATCAATCAATACAGCAAGGTCCTACACAATAGTTGAGGTCATTTATAAACGATGTTAAGCTTTGAGGACGTTTCAGGACAGCTTCTTAGCCTCGAGCCACTACAGCTTCAATCTCATCTAGCACCTCTGGATTCACCATCACCTGTTTGTTAGGCACAGCCTGACCGTTCACCAAGCGCGCTACTGCTAGTTCCATCATCTTGCCACTGCGTGTGTACGGTAAGCCGGGGACTTGGAGAACTTGTCTAGGCACGTGGCGTGGGCTAGCGGTTTGGCGTAAGTGGGTTTTGATGCGCTTGACCAAATCATTATCTAAGACCCGACCCTCTTTAAGCACAACAAGTAACCAAATCACCTCGTCGCCACCCTCTCGCTTGCCGACTGCTGCAGCATCCACCACCTCAGCTAAGTCTTCTAGTGGACGGTAAATCTCTGCCGTGCCAATGCGCACACCGCCGGGGTTAAGGGTGGCATCACTACGGCCGTAGACAATCACGCCATCTTCTGCTGTTAGCTCAATAAGGTCGCCGTGCCGCCAAACGCCCGGAAAGTGCTCAAAATAAGCTGCTTTGTAACGCACGCCGTCCTCATCCTTCCAAAACTGAAGCGGCATAGACGGTAATGGTTTGCGGCAGACTAACTCACCGGGTTGTTGGTAGACAGGCTGACCATTGTCGTCGTAACTTGCCAAATCCACACCCAGTGCAGGCGACTGAATTTGCCCACTGTAGACAGGTAGAGCGGGATTACCCAGCATAAAACAGCCCACAATATCTGTGCCACCTGAAATACTTGCGAGGTGAATATCAGCTTTAATCGCCTCATACACCCAGTCAAAACCTGCTGGGGATAAAGGTGACCCCGTTGACGCAAGCGTGCGTAAA
>JBCCOX010000219.1:0-7516 GCA_039025155.1 Deinococcota bacterium
ATTCCCAATCCAGCACAACACAGCAGCCATCTCTAGTAGCCTCATGCCGGTTGCAGCTAACGTGGTTACCGTGCCAAATGGCAACGCCAATGGATGATAGTACCCATGGCTGATACATCTGGGCTGCCAACTACGCTCGAGGCCTCCACGGCATCCCCTGAAGACGCACTTATCTTTGTCATTGACGACAAACCCATCAACATTGAGGTGCTCGAGCTACTGCTTGCCGATGCTGGCTACAGCAACGTTATAAGTACTACGCGCCCAGCTGAGGCCCTAGTGCTTTATGAGAAGCACCAACCCGACTTGGTCCTCCTCGATTTGCTCATGCCCGACCTAAGTGGCATTGACGTGCTGCGGCAACTCAAGCAAGTCATTCCCGAAGATGACTATGTGCCGCGGGTCATTCTCACTGCCGACAACAGCGACGCCGCCAAAGGTGACGCCCTGCGCTTGGGCGCGCAAGATTTTATCCACAAACCATTTGATGCCAGCGAAGTGATTTTGCGCATCCAGAACTTGCTGCACACCCGCATGTTGCAACGGGCGCTGCGGGCTAGCAACAGCCAGCTCGAGGCCAAAGTGCAAGCACGCACCCGCGAAATTGAACTGTATAAGGTACAACTCGAGCTTGCAAACCGCATGAAGTACAACTTTTTAGCCACAATTTCCCATGAACTTCGCACCCCACTTACAGCTATTAACGGCTTTAGCGAGCTGCTCCTAAGTGACACCGCGGGGCCCCTAAGCGAGCAACAAAAGCTCTACCTTGCAGACGTACACGAATCAGGTAAACACTTAACAAAACTTGTTGAAACCATCTTAGAACTTGCTGATATTCGCGTCAACGACATGACCCTTAGCCTCGGCATGGTGGACTTACAGGCGGCGCTCACCGCCACTGTAGATGTGCTCAAAGAACAGTTTCACAAACGCGGGTTGTCATTTGAGCTAGAGCTCGACAGCCCGCTCGAGCCCATTTTGGCTGATGCCGTTAAAGTCAAGCAGATGATCTACAACTACCTCGACAACGCCATTAAGTTTTCGCCTCAGGGCAGCCTCATTACCGCGTCCATTCAAGATTCACTCGACGAAGTTGTGGTCTATATTCAAGATCAAGGTACGGGCATTCCTCAAGAGCATCATCAGCATGTATTTGAACCTTTTTGGCAGCTTGACAGCTCACTAACACGCCAACACGAAGGCACAGGTATTGGTTTGTACCTCACCAAACAGTTTGCAGACTTGCACGGCGGGCGCGTTTGGTTTGACAGTGACCACGAGCAGGGCAGCACGTTTGCGTTTGTCTTGCCACGCAGACCCCCAAATGTTTAGTGTAAATCCCTGAGGCTAATCAGTAATGATGCGCCTTAATAAGTTGATAAGTTGATAACAACAATATCTCAGCCTCATGTGGAAAAAGACACTGATTTCGTCAGGAGCAAAGTAATCCCACAAGGGTCTAGGCGGTGTTTCATCGGAATCTGTATTAGCACGTGTGAATCTTGCAAGCATCAGACAAGTCCAAAATGCTGACGTATGGCAGGCGCAATATCAAGCAGTGACTGGACTTTACCAAACGCTAACGCACCGGGACCAATAACAATGAGCGGCACAGCAGCGTGGCTGTGGCTTTTTTGTGTTTTGTCCTCGAGGTTGCCATGATCAGAGGTAATTAGCACCGTAAGCTGCGGCGGCCTCGCTGCCAACACACCGCCCAAAAACGCATCTAGCTTAGTCACTAGCTTACTCGCCTCAGCCAGTGACCAGCGGTGGCCAGCAGTATCGCTGAGCCAAAAGTCAAACAAGGTTAACCTGTGCTTAGCAGCTAGTGCAGCCAGCCGCGCCCCCATAACTTGGGGGTGAACGTTTGGGCCAGCTTGCTGCTGGGCTAAATATTGCCCGTCAAGGTCAGCGCTTATGGCCTGTTCTTGTTGATAATCGTCTAAACCTCGCAAGCGCACGCCAGCTTGCTGGGCAGCGTAGACGATAGCGTTCACCTTAGCCCGGCTGTAAAACTGCGGCGGGTACACGTTCGCAAGTGCAGGGGCAAGTGCAGGGGCAAGTGCAGGGGGCTGTTTTACTTGTTCAAGGTCGTGGAAAAGGGTGTTCTGCTCGAGCAGTTTTTTAAGCGTAGGCCCCGGATAAGGGCCGTAGTGCCGCCCCATAATCTGGGCTGCGTTGCGTCCAGTTAGCAGTGCCGTTTGCCCAGTTGCAGACTGCGGTAACCCGGGCACACCCAACTGGGCATCTAGGGCGTTGAACAACGCAGGCGCATGATGATCTTGCTGTACAGCTTTGAAAAAAGGCTTGCGTGAGGCTGTCAGCGGGCCACCTAGCAGACCCGTGAGTGTAGGCGTGGACGCGCTTACAAAAGGATTCTCGAGCGGCTCGTCTGCACCCAAGCCAACGCCATCTAAAAATACAAATAAAAGCGGCTGGCAAGGGGGTAGCACTTGTTTAGTCTATAGCAATAGCAGTGACAGGTAAACCTAAACGCAATATCTGTAACTGGAAAACAACGTCTGTTTTTCTGTAGGTGTTGCTCGAGCAACCATCAGCTAACCTCCGCCCTAACGTACAGCACTCAGGCAACAAGCTCAGCTCTAGCTGTTAAAGTACAACTATGCACGTGCTGCTTGTCACCAACGGCCCCGGCGAACTTTACACCTGGGTAGCCCCTGTTCTGCGTGAACTTCGCAACCAAGTTCCTACTTGGCGGGTGGCTATTGGCGTGATTCCCTGCCAATTTGCCAGTGGACGCGAAGCAGAGATTGCCCAAACCCTTGGCAAGCAAGAGGCTAATAACTACACAGATGACCACAGTGTTGACTACAGTGCAGATGCCATCTTTTCAGTGGCTGAGACGATGCAGACCATCACCCTAGGCAAACCGTTACAAGGATTTTCTGAAGGTGTTGATGACGGGCTTGTGTTGAGTCTAGGCGGTAGCGGCCCGCTAGCTGTACGCCTAGCTAAACGCCTCGGTTGGGCTGTTGACCGCTATCACTTTGAACCGTTTTGGCATAAACAGATGCGTACACTTTACGTAAGTGATGCCAAACGCGAGCAGCGTGCAAGGCGTTTGGGCGCACCAGAAGACAACGTTATTAACGTAGGTAATTTAGTAGCAGACGCGCTCACAAATCTTGATGCTACGACCATCACTTATAAAGGTGAGCCGCACATTTTAGTGATGGCGGGTAGTCGTGACGGTTTTGTGCGCTACATCTTGCCGATGATGTTAGCAGTTGTTGACAACCTCGCCCAACACTACCCAAACGCACGGTTTGTCTACCCGCGTAGTCGTTTGGTGAGCGAAGAAGGATTTCAAGCTGCACTTACTGGGGATGATTTACTTGGCGGTGTGCGCGGCAGCTTAGTTGAGGATGGAAACGCTATCGTAACTGAGACAGGCACACGACTAGAGATCATTGATGAGGTTGACCGTTACGCGCACATGAAGCAAGCAGACATTGCGTTGAGTATTCCGGGCACAAATACGCTCGAGCTAGGTATGGCGGGTGTTCCCAGCATCATCACCTTTCCCCTCAATAAACCTGAAGCCATCCCGCTCGAGGGGCTAGGTCACTGGCTCGGGCTCATCCCCCTGATTGGCAAGCCCCTAAAACGCCGCGCCGTGTTGATGGCTGCACCACATTTACCCGCCTCACTCCCCAATCACCTTAGCGGCGAGGAGTTGATGGTGGAACTCAAAGGCGTGGTGACTGCACAAGATGTCAGCGAGCAGGCCGTCAAGTTACTAGAAGATGATGCCCGCCGTGAGTACATTCGCGCGCGACTTGCAGCAACCATGCCTCAAGCAGGTGCAGCTCAAGCTTTGGTTGAGGCTTTGATTGCCCAAGCAGCAACACCCGCTGAGATGAACACGCTAACGACCTCAACGCAGTTAGAACAGCACGCATGACCTCACTTTTACTGGCGCGAACACCTGCTGCGTTTTGGGGAATGACTGCAGCCGTTGCCAATGGCATGTTCCGAATTGCCTTGGTCCCTATCTTTGTAACGCCGATGTTTGACCAGATTCTCATGCAGAACGATGTCAGTGGGTTAGTAGGGTTGTTGGCTCGAGCCGGCCTTATTGCTGTCATCGGCTCAATTATGCTGTTTGCGCAAGATGCCCTATTAGGACGTGCTGCTGCCCACGTAAGCGCCTTCTGGCGGGATAAACTCTACACCTCACTTTTGCAGCAACCAAAGTTGCCAGCTAGCAGCGGCGCATTAACTGGACGCATCGCTAGCGATTTGCGAGATGTGGACATCTACTATCAGTTTGGACTAGGAACGTTGGTGGCGGAGTCGGTGGCCGCACTTGCTATCGTCAGCTTGCTATTAGTAAGTGACGTGCGGGCGACGTTAGTATTGCTCTTGTTAGCGTTGCCGCTTGCACTTGTGTTGAGGATGTTGGGGGAGCGGCTCGAGCAGGTCACAACTCACAATCAAGACGCCATCGAGCACGTATCTGCTCATTTACAAGAAGGCCTCAAACACCACAGCACCGTGCGGGCGTTTGGCATTCAAGCGTTTATGCGCGGCAGGCTTGCGCCAGATAACCTTCGAGCACAGCACTTAGCTAGCACACGCAGCAAGCTTGCTGCTGTACAAATTCCCGTAGCCCAAGTGTTGGTCTTTGCTGGGCTCATGGTCATGGTGAGTTTACTCGTCACGCGCGTAAGTATGGGTAACTTAACGGCGGGGCAGGTAGTCAGTTACATCACGCTGGTGGCGCTGTTGTCCACGCCAGTGCAGCTTTTGCCTAAAGGCTATGCCATGTTCAAGCAGGCGCGGGCAGCGGCGGTGCGCTTACATGCGTTAGCAGGTGATGAGATCATCGTATCCAAGCAAGAGGATGTGGAGATTGATGAACCCTTGCGGCTCGAGCTACACAATCTCACCTTTGCCTACACACCCACGGATATTCCGCTCTACAAAAACCTCAGTCTCAGCCTCAGCTCACCCGGCTTAGTTGCCCTACGCGGGCCAAGTGGCTGCGGTAAAACAACACTGTTACAGCTTTTACTCGGCTTTCAAACGCCAACCCATGGCCACATGCAACTGAATCAACATCACCTAACAGATGTTCCAGATGCCCAACGCCGCCAGCTGACCGGCTACTTGCCGCAAGACAGTCTGCTATTTCACGGCAGTTTGCGGGATAACCTTTGCCTTGGGCAAACTTTTTCAGATGATGTTCTGGAGGGTGTGCTTACAACCGTCAACTTGCGTGCTGAGTTTGCAGCGCAGGGCATCACGCTAGACAGCTTACTTGGCGAAGATGGCGCGGGCGTGTCTGGCGGTCAGCGGCAACGCTTGGCGCTCGCCCGGCTTATCCTGCGCGACCCGCCAATGTTGTTACTGGATGAACCCAGCGCCAGTTTAGACGACGCTAGCGAGCAGGTTATCATCCACGTTTTGAAGATGCTAGCAGACCGCAAGCTCATTTTAGTCGTGGCGCACCGTCCTGCGCTTATTGATGCGGCAGATACGGTCATCAGCTTTAAACCCAACACAGGTGATGCTGCCTTGGTGGATGTTGAGATGAGTGCCTCGAGCCAACAAGCTGCTGTGCCAATTTAGCCACTAAAGATGACCCACCCGCTCAACATCGGCTTGCTGATGACCTACAACGAAGCTGACATAATTGACGAAATGATGGCGGCCAACCGTCACGCGGTGGACGCTATTTTTGTGTTGGACGGCTCAACCGATGGCACTACTGAAAAGCTGGCCACTTACCCCGAAGTTAAACACATCTTCCGCGATGATGAAGTGGTTACACCACCTGAGCGCGTGCGAGATTATCACCGCCAAGTCTTGCTCGAGGCTGCCCAGTCTACCTATGGTCACGGTCACTGGTACACGCTGATGCACGGTGACGAAATTTTTTATAACAATCCTCGAGAGGTGATTGCTGCGGCTGAACAGCAAGGCGCAAGTCGGGTGAACTGGGCCGCCATGCAGTTTTTTTTGCACACCTCAGATGAAGCAACGTGGTCAGAGAAAGCTAAGTTGAGTGTACAAGAGCGCCTCCGTTGGTATTCGCCGTTTTGGGTGGAGATTCGCCAGTTTAAGGCAACTGCTAAAACGCACTACCCTACAGGGCAGCACGGCAAGGTGATTCCAGCAGGTGTGGGCTGGCGACCTTACAGCAAGATGCCTATTTTTAAGCACTACACCTACCGCAGTCCTGAGCAGGTGCAGCAGAGAATGCAGCAGCAGGGTATGCCCGGCACAACCTCATCAAGCTCTGACATCTACCGTGAGCGCTACGCCCCCGAGTACCGTGAAGCACGCTATTTCTCAGGTGATTTTGGGGAATTTGAGGATGCTCACCTCCTCACTATGTTGTGGCGTTGGCGGCGTTTGGTGAAACGTTGACGTTGAGTTATCCTCCGGTGGGTGGATACACATTAAGCTGGGGTTATGAGTGCTGCTGACGACAAGATAACTAGCCTCACCATGTACGACCCCCTCGCTAACCTGTACGAATGCCAATACGCCCACTACCGCGATGACATCGCGTTTTACCGCAACCTAGCAGATGACTACGGCTCACCTATTTTGGAGCTAGGTGCGGGAACAGCTCGAGTCACGCGGGCGCTAGCGGCGGCGGGGCATCACATCACGGCGGTGGAGCCTTCTGCAAATATGATTGCGTTGGGAATGGTGAAGCTCGAGGCAGACAATCTCACCCAAAATGTCACCTACCTGCAAGCAGACGCTCGTACTCTGCAACTTGAACAGCGTTTCCCGCTCATTATTGCACCGTTTAACATGCTCATGCACTTGTACACCCTTGACGACCAAGATACTGCACTCAAGGTTATTCATGACCATCTGGAACCCGGTGGGCGGTTTGCTTGCGACCTCTACATGCCTAACTTTGCTGCACTGGATGTGTTACGCCGTGAACCCTACTGGGGCGATGTAGGACTTTCGGAAGACGGGTTAAGCAGCGAGTTGTTTGTTTTGCAGCATCACAACCCGGATGCCCAACTTATCGAGAGTCGTTACTACCTCGATACAACCCAGCCAGATGGCAACTTGTCACGGCAGGTTTACAGCCTCAGCCAGCGTTATTATCATCATTTTGAACTGGTGCGGGCGCTGCGCACGGCGGGGTTTACAAGTATGAGTTTTTATGGGGATTTTGATAAGTCGCGGTTCTCGAGTACGTCGCCGTATATGATTGCGGTTGCAAATTAGCGAGACATTATGAGATGTTGCTGCACACTGAATCGTGCTGTGCTTAGGGTAAAATAGGGCTAACTAGACCCGAGCCATATTCATCTTGAGATGGCTCGAGCACTCAACTATCACACTTAATAAACGTTTGAAGGAGACAGGATGAGCGAACACCACGCAGATAGTCACGGACATGGCAATGAGTCTCAGGGAAACGGTACAGTCACCTTTTCAATCATCGTTGGCAGCGTTGTATTTTTAGTTATCATGGCGATATGGACAGCCGTGTGGCTAGCTAGCCCCGGTCCAG
>JBCCOX010000220.1:0-7494 GCA_039025155.1 Deinococcota bacterium
TACGTAGTTGCGAGCATCACTAATTGCCAGAGCCTTCATGAGCTGCCACGCTTTAAAGTTGGACACGCCCAAATAGCGCACTGAGCCTTCACTCACGAGGTCATCGAGCGCGCGCATGGTTTCCTCGAGCGGCGTAAATGGGTCCCAACAGTGCACGTAGAGGACATCAATGACATCTGTGGCTAGCCGTTTGAGGCTCTCGTGAACGCCTTTCATAATGTGATGGCGCGACAGTCCCATGTCGTTTTTGCCTTTGCCTGTGGGGAAGCGCACTTTGGTGGCGAGCACCACATCATCGCGGTGTTCTCGGATGGCTTTGCCGGTAATTTCTTCAGAACGCCCGCCTGCGTAGGCATCTGCGGTGTCAATAAAGGTGCCTCCAGCCTCAATAAAGCGCTCAATCATGGTGATAGCCTCAGCTTCTGGGGTTGCCCGCGCTCCCTGATCGCCAAAGATCATGGTTCCTAGACACAAATCTGAAACAATCAATCCGCTATCGCCTAAACGTTGGTATTGCATCAAAAACCTCCTGCAAAATTATGAAACGATTATTACCTGAATCGATTCAGATGATAGCATAAAAACTATGACTGTCAAGCGTGGCGCAAACAAGACCAAAGCCAAAGGGCGCGTGACGCTCAAAGACGTGGCACGTGAGTTGGGCGTGGCGGCCTCAACGGTGTCAAATGCCTACAACCGTCCGGATCAACTCTCGCCAGATTTACGCGAGAAGGTGCTACACACGGCTGAAAAACTTGGCTACTTAGGCCCTGACCCAACGGCGCGAAGCTTGCGGCGCGGCGTGACGAACACCATCGGCTTGGTATATCCGTCGCCACTTTCCTACACGTTTACAGACCCTATTGCCGGCTTGTTTGTGCAAGGGATTGCGCTCGAGGTTGAACGTCAAGGCTATACCTTGTTACTGGTAGGCGGTGAGGTTGATGATGACGTATCTGCTCAAAGGTCAACAAAACCAACCTTAGCGACGGCAACAACCGTTCAAGTGGACGGCTTTATTGTGCATTGTTTTGCAAGTGATGACCCTGTGTTAGAGGCGACGCTCACGCGCGGCTTACCGATTGTCATGGTAGATCACCACGGAAATGAAGCGTTCTCGAGCGTGAAAATTGAAGATGAGTTGGGTGCGAAGCAGGCTGCTAACCATGTGCTCGAGCATGGTCATACTCAGTTTGGCGTCATCAGCCTGGAGATGACGCCAAAAACGCGCAGCGGACTTGCTACGTTAGATCAACAAGCAGCCACAACCTACACCACAACCAAAATTCGCTTAGAAGGTTACAGACGTGCCATAGAGCGTGCTGGCCTAACTTGGGAAGCATGTGCAAGCGTCTACGAAACCGCCGATAACACTCCAGCAGAAGGTGAACTGGCTGCAGCTTGCTTGCTTGCTCAAACCCCGCGCCCCACAGCCATTTTAGCGATGAGTGACCAACTTGCCCTCGGCGCACTTGCCCACATTAAGCGTCAAGGCTTAGACGTACCAGGTGATGTTTCGATTGTGGGCTTTGATGATATGCCGGGCAGTATTCACGCGAGTCCGCCGCTGACAACGGTGCATCAACCGCATGTGGATAAGGGTAAACATGCCGGTAAGTTATTGCTCGCTCAGTTACAGGGTGATACCAGTTTGGCGTCGGTGACCTTGCCGACAAAGTTGATTGTGAGGGGCTCGAGTGGGCCTGTGCCTCAAAAGTAGTTGGGGTTCGGGTGTAATTAACTGTCAATCAGGTTAACAAAATCTCGAGCGCTCAGGATATGCGTTCCATCTACCTTGTCCAATACAAGCACATCACTTTTGTCACCAGAAACAAGGTACTGCGCACCTCCAGCTAGTGCAGTGGCAAGTATAGCGTTGTCGTCTGGGTCGGGAGAGTAGTCAACGCTTGGTAAGTTATCAAGCACTAGAGCCTTTATCTGCAAAGCATTGATGAGCGCCCCAACCTCCACCCGATTTACAAAAGTCTTTACAGTGTCATAACGACTTACGCGGCGAACTTCGTTTAATTGCCACGTTGATGTGACTAGGTCATAGCGCTTTTGAAGCCATAGTTTGACGATGTATGCCGGAAGTCCCTCTCGAGACATTAGAGAAGAGATAAGAATATTGGTGTCCAGCATAACTAGCATTAGCGATGCTTACGTCGGTCAGCCTTAACTGCTTCGGTGGCAATAGCTAGTGCTTCCTCGCCAGATAAACCATTGTCTTTGGGTCTGTTCATCATATCCACAAAATCTTGCGGAAACTCACGGTTTAAGCGTTCCTCGAGCAAGTCCAACTCCCGCATCACATCAGGTAATACAGCATCATCCAACTCAGCAATGCGAGCTTGAATCTGTTCACGTAAGGTCATAAATTAAGGATAGTCCTATTCACAAACTAGGTCAACGCAACTTGTATACTGCTTTGTCCTTTGATAGTAACTTTCTGTGACTTGCGATATGACCCAAGAACTACCCCACACCAAACAAAGCCTCATCACCGACTTACAAGCTTGTGGTATTCGCGCAGGTCACGCGCTGATTATTCACAGTTCGCTGCGCCAAATTGGTTATGTGATTGGTGGCGCGCAGACGGTTGTTGAGGCCTTGCTCGAGGTCATTGGCACTTCCGGTACCCTCGTTGTTCCCACCCAGAGCTGGCGCAACCTTGATCCTGTGCGCGGCGTGCACACGTGGGATGGTCAACCCGTTCCCTAAGCATGGTGGCCCATGATTCGTGAGCACTACCCCGTGTTTGATCCCGACCTAACGCCTTCACTTAATATGGGCGCAATTGCAGAAATGATTCGCACCCACCCCAAAGCTCTACGCAGTTCACATCCAGCACGCTCGTTTGCGGCACTTGGTGCTCAAGCTGAATTTATTACCTCATCACAAACGCTGACTGAACCGATGGGTGAAGGGTCGCCGCTCGCGCAACTTTATACGCTTGGTGGCTACATCTTGCTGCTTGGTGTTGGACATGACCGCAACACGTCTTTGCATCTTGCGGAACATCGGGCAGACTATCCTAGTAAAAAGATGTTGGTTGAGCACAGTGCGGTGATGGTGGATGGGCAACGTGAGTGGCTTGAATATGAGGTGCTCGAGCCAATCTCAGATGACTTTGTAGCGCTAGGGTCTGATTTTGAGCGTACTCACGACGTACCTGTTTACACAGTTGGTGACGCACAGACGCGCTACATCAAGCAGTCGAAGATCGTGGATTTCTTAGTGGCGTGGCTCGAGAAGTACCGACTGCCAAGGAGAAGAGATAGGTTGTAGGCGCTCCTAGTCGACATCAATTTACTGGGTTATGAGATGGCGTGTATCTGCGGAATCAACGTTGGAAAATAGCCTTAGGCACACTTCTGTAAAAACTCAGAGTAGCCAGTAGCAACCCTAGAAAGGCAATCAGCCCCCCGTAAAGGAAGGTGTAAGAAACCTGCGCGCTCAGCAAACTTGTTAGCGGGTAGGCAAACGCCCACCACAAGTGGCTCCAGGCAAAGTGTGCACCGTAGACCCGTCCTTGGGCTGCTTCCTCGGTGTGCTCAGCAAGGAGGGTTTTAACGGGTAAATTGACCCAGTTTTGACCCACACCGGCAACGAGCCACAGCATCATGAGTGGGGCAAAGGTGAGGGCGTCAGCTGGTAAGACAGCCAGCACGCTTAAAAGTGCGCCCACAAAAATAAACAAGGTGCGCGGGATGCGTTGCCCCACCGCCCCCACTGCTAGGGCGCCGGTGGTTGCACCTAGGCCGTAAAGCGCCATCACCCAACCATATTCAGCATCACCCAGCCCAAGCTCTCCTTTGATGCGTACCACTGTCACAACAAGCACTAGTGCGCCCGTAAGTGCGGCGATGAGCTCCATCAACATGGCAAAACGAATCGGTGGATCGCGCCAGAGCCGGGCAGTGCCGTCGCGTATATCCTGCCAGCGGCTAGCTTGTGACTCACCCGCTTGGCTAGGCCGTAAGCTTGGTAAGCTTAGGATGAGTAGACCCGCTACTATGAACGTGGCAGCATCCAGATAAAACAGGCTGCGGCCGCCGGTGAGCGTCGCTAGCACGCCTGCTAATCCCGGCCCCACAATACTGAACAGCTCAGTGGTGGCGCTCGAGAGAGCAAACGCTTGATCGGCATCTTCTTGACCCATTACCAAGGGGACCGTCGCTTGGTTGGTTGGTGTAAAAAAAGCGGTGAGTACGTTCAGGGCAAAGACGAGCACGTAGACCTGCCACACCTGCGTGATCAAAGGCATGAGGCTAATCACTACTGCTCGCCCAAAGTGCGTGAGTGCCAAGGTCGTCCTACGGTCGAGCCGGTCAGCGAGTACCCCCGCTAAGGGAGCTAACAGGACAAACGCGCTTACCCGTAAGGTGAGGGCAACCCCCAGTACTAAACTCGCGCCCGCACCGGCGAGCTCAAAGGCCAGTAGGGCAAGGCCGACCCAGGTGAACGCGTCACCGAGTTGACTAATCGTTTGCGCGATGTAGAGCCGAGCAAACCGCCCGTTGCGCAGTGCGCTAAAAGGTGCTAGCAGGTTCACGTGCCCACCCCCGCGCTCATCTTGCTAGGGTGGTCGGCAAGCTGTAGGCGTTCGTGCTCAACGTGCGAAAACGCCTCGAGCAACAGCGCGTGTAAGTGCGCGTCTGCCAGTTGGTAGAAACTGCGCGTCCCGCGCCGCTCGCACCGTACCAACTTAGCAGCGCGCAAAGTGGCCAGATGCCGTGATACGGTACTCTGGGGTAGATTGAGCACCTCAACCAGCTCGGAGACATTGCACTCGCCTTGGCTCAGGTGAAGGACAAGGCGCAAGCGAATGGGCTCAGCAAGGGCGCGGAAAAGTTCAACCACTCGAGCCGTGTCCGCTGCCGGGGGCGTGGAAGGTAACGTGTGATGCTTCATGAGCTTATTCTAGTATCCGGCTAAGCGGATGATAGGTCGCTGGCGAGCTTGAGATTAGGGATCATCCAAGGTATCTGCATGGATGAAAAAGCACTAGGAATGGAAGCACAGATCAAAGGGCAAAGGAGTGTCAGTCACATGAAAATTTTTGTCGCGGGTGTCATCACCGAAACCAATACCTTCTCACCGTTGCCCACCGGGCTAGCGGATTTTGAGGTGACTCGAGCAAGTGACCTCGAGCAAGCTGCGTCCACAAGTGAAGATGGAACGAGCGAAGATGGGGTGCTCGAGACACTCCAACGCAAAGCACATGCAGGCGGTCATGAGTTTATCTTTAGCTTAGTAGCCTTTGCCCAACCTGCCGGCCTAACCGTACGTACCACCTATGAAACCTTGCGGGATGAATTTCTGGCTGACCTCGAAGCTGCCCTCCCTGTGGATATTGTGATCTTGCCATTGCACGGCGCGATGGTTGCTGAAGGCTATGAAGACTGCGAAGGTGACATGATCGCCCGCGTGCGTGAGCTGGTTGGTGAGGATACAGTCATTGGGGTTGAGCTGGATTTGCATTGCCACCTTACTGAGACGATGGTGGCCAAATCTGACCTGATTGTGATTTACAAAGAGTACCCTCACACCGACATGGCGGTGCGGGCTGAAGAACTTTTTGAGTTGGCGGTGGCAACGGCTGAAGGGCGCATTAAGCCCACGATGAGCATGTTTGATTGCAAGATGATCGGCATGTACCTCACCCCCTTTGAACCCATGCGCGGCTTTGTTGATGAGATGATTACCGCAGAAGGTAACGATGGCGTCTTGTCATTGTCGCTAGCCCACTGTTTTCCATGGGGAGATGTCGCTGAGTGTGGCACACGCATGCTCGCCATTACCGATGGTGACCCTCAGAAAGCGACTGAGGTTGCTCAAGCCTTCGGTAAAAAATTCTTTGACATGCGTCACGACGTGAGCTTTAAACCTCTGTCATTAGATGAGGCGTTGGATAAAGCGCTAACGGTGACTGACTATCCTGTGGTGATTGCCGACCAAGCGGATAACGCAGGCGGAGGTGCGCCCAGTGATTCAACGTATGTGTTAGCTGCGTTGCTCGAGCGAAGCATTCACAATGTCGCCCTCGGCATGATGTACGACCCCATCGTCGTTGATATTGCTAAAGCTGCAGGTGTGGGTGCAACCATTACCGTGCGCTTGGGCGGTAAGTTAGGTAAAAGCTCAGGCGACCCCCTCGACCTCGAGGTTGTGGTGACGGCCATCAAAGAAAACATGGCCCAGCGCTGGCCACAGGATGGCGACGCCCTAACTATGAACTGTGGAGATGCTGTAAGGTTGCATGTTAACGGCATTGATATTGTCGTAAACAGCAAGCGGCAGCAAGTTTTTAGTCCAGATATATTTACTGAACTTGGCATTGTGCCTCAAGAAAAGCACTTGCTCATCGTCAAGTCCATCCAGCATTTTTACGCTGGCTTTGCGCCTATTGCCTCTGAAATCATCTACATGGCGGCTCCGGGTGGGGTTGCGCCCATTATGGAAGACATTCCCTACCAGCATGTTGACCTCCACAAATTTCCTTGGGTGGACGATCCGTTTGCCCAAACTTAGATGGAACAGTTTGGGTTGGGATATGCGCCTAAGTAGTGTGCTACGCTATGGTCTATGGAAAGCACACTTAGAAAGCACATTACCCTAGCACAGTCTACCCATGACTTTCTTGTGGACTATCAACACCGTGCTGGCCTGAGTAATTTTAGTGCTACCATCGAAGCGGCTGTGGACGCGCTCAAAAAGCAGAGCCGTATTGAGGGTTACCAGCAATTTGCAGCCGACTATCAAGCGTCAACCACAATGCAACAAGAAGCTGAGGCTTGGCTTGACGCGCCTCTAGAAGAACAGCCTCCTGCACGCTCGTGAAGCGTGGTGACATCTACCGGGTTGACTGGGAACCAAGTGGTGCGGGTGAACCTGCTTTCCACCGTCCTGCGGTTGTACTCAGCAATGATGATGCCAACGCCTATTTGCCGCATCTCGTGGTGGCACCCATCACGAGCAACACCAAGAAGCTATATCCTTTTGATGTTCTACTGCCTGTAGGGTGTTGTGGGCTCGAGGCCCGCAGCAAGGTTCAGTTAAATTATGTTCGCGGTCTTAACCGCAACCGCTTAACACGGTATTTAGGTAGTATTCCTCAGGACGTGATGTTCGAGTTGAATGCGTCCCTGCGCGTACATCTGGGACTTTAAGAGTTGCTATGAGTGGAGTGCTTATGGACACAGCAATATTAGATGCTTTTGTGGTGGATAAGATGAGTGCAACAGGATTACCTGGCTTGAGCCTCGCCCTCGTGCAAGACGATCAAGTTGTCTATGCTCGAGGCTTTGGCCTACGCGATGTCGTCAACGGCTACCCCGCCACACCCGACACGCTCTACTCCATCGGTAGCGTCACCAAGTCGTTTACCGTGCTAGCTATTTTGATACTGGTGGAAGAAGGCAAGTTACAGCTAGATGATCCCGTTGACCGCTACGTTCCGTTTAGCGTCAAACCAATGGGCGAAAACATTCA
>JBCCOX010000221.1:0-7471 GCA_039025155.1 Deinococcota bacterium
ACACCACTCATCGTGTGAAAGGTCAGACCACCCGTGATGTTTTTGTGGCGCGCAATAAAGTCCACCAAATTGCGAACTTCAGGTTCAGAGGTAGGGAACGGACCCGCCCCAAACTGCTCATTTTCTTGCCGCCAATTAGCAGGGAAGTTCCGGTTGAGGTCTAGACCCTCTTTTTTCGGCTGCATTTTTAACGTCACACCGTCGTAATTTTCCAAGCGGCCTTCAGGGAGGAGCCGGTAGTAGGTACCGCCGACCTCAGTTGGTTCGCGTTGTACCAGCAAACGCGGTTCTTGCTCGCTAGCTTTCCACGGACCGTTAGGGTCTTGAATACGCATCATGAGCATGCGACCATCGCCGTCAATATCTTCTTGACTGAGGCCGTCAAGGGGGGCTTCGTCAAACGGATAAGGTCGGGTAGACGAACGAATAATCTTGGGCTTGTCAGCGAGTGCCCACTCTGCCCCATCTGGATTAACGCGCGGGCAAATGTAAAACGTGCGGCTGTCGAGCGCGCGGGTGACATCTTCCCGGGAGCCGTAATTTGTGAGCATAAAGTCAATAAAGTAGATACACGCTGCTGACGGTGAAACTTCCGTCGCGTGAATATTGCCATCTAGCCACAACGCGGGTTTGTCATCTGGTGAGGCTAGCTTGCTATTACTTAAGGTGATGAGCCAAACCTCACGCCCTTCGTAGCTGATGCCGATGGACTCGAGTTTCACTAAGTCTGGAAATTCACGCACAAATGCGTTCAAAACCTCAGTGAGGTCGTCGTAGCGGTAATAACGGTCATAATCAACGTTTGGCATGGGCCATCATATCAACAAGTTCAGGTGTAAATACATCTGTGAGCCTTTTAAGATGATTGGATATGCCAGACTGTGACGCTCCTACATTGGTTTCATCACAATAATTTAGATGCTGCTGCCACAACATGTCAGCTAAGTTTGAAGACCTTAGAACCTTCATATGCAGCGTCTGAGATAATCATTTAGGAGATGTTACCTCGTACTGCAGGGGAAAATCAGGTACGATAGACCGACATGAAAATCTTGGCCATCGCCGACGAGGTGTCGCCAATTGTTTATTCGGAAAACTTTCCGAAAAACCTGCCACCTTTTGACCTTGTATTGAGTGCTGGCGACATGCCCGGGCATGTGCTCGAGTACGTCGCTACCAAACTCACCATCCAGCCCCTGTTTGTGCTGGGTAATCACGGTAATGGCTATCTCAATGACCCGTTTACAGGTGAAACCAAACTGCCCGGCGGTTGCATCAACTTACACCGCAAAGTCATTAAATTTGGCGATGTGATTATTGCAGGTGTTGAAGGTAGCGCCCGCTACCGCCCGGGCGACCTTCAGTACAGTGAGTTTGAGATGGATGTCTTCACTCAGCTTATGACACCGCGCTTACTACATAACAGGTGGCGTCACGGACGCGCGGTAGACATTTTGCTGACCCATGCACCACCCAAGGGCCCACACGAAGGCAGTGACTTTCCGCATAGAGGCGTTCCAGCGTTTAACCGTTTCGCCAAGCGCTGGAAACCCAAACTCCACGTCCACGGACACGTTCACCTAAATGGCGTGAATGCGCCCCGCAGTTACGTCACGGATATAGGTATGCAAGTTGTCAATGCGTTTCGGTTTACCTTGATTGACCTTGATCTAGACAATCCTGAGCACAAGCGTCGGCCGAGTCATTTGTGATGAACTTGCTGACTTTAGAAGATAGTGACGCCCTTGTTGATGTTGAAACTCGGAACAGAGCGTGGTTTGAGTCTTGGCTGCCAGCTCGCCCTGAAGCTTATTTTGATAAGGATCAATTTACCAGCGTCTTAGCTAAGCTACTTGAGGAGATGTCTGCATCAAGCTATGTGCTCTTTGTCTAGTATCAAGACAATAAACTTGTGGGTCGCTTCAATATCACGAACATAAACTCGCACCACACAGGGTTTTGCTAAAGCAAGGTTTTGTCAAGTAGCCCAACGTTCACGATAAAGTTGAACTTCACGGGCAGATGATTGTGCTCGAGCAATTTGTCGTCAATCTTTTAACCAAACCACCAACATGAGCAATGTTTACCACTACATCACAAAAAATGTTAGACAACTTCACATTCTTCATAAGGTCTACGTCAATTTCCGGTATGTGCAGCGTTATGCTAGGACGTTATGCTAGGGTCACGCTTTAGGAAAGTGTTAGCATGACAAAAAAGAAGGAGGTAGACATGCGCTATTCGACGTGCTGCTCCATATACGCTCTTGCGCTTGTACTGCTCGTCTCGTGCGTACCCCGTGAAGATGCAGCACTCAACTTACACGATATTGCCCTGTATGGGGCTGAAGAAAGTGTCCTGTTAGCTTATTTTTTTGGAACGCCCCGGAGACTCAACCTAGGGGGAGATGACGGTGCAATTAGCGAATTAACCGAGGGAACTATTGATGATCCCTTTGCTGTGCGTGGCGCGCTGTTAGTAGACGGTGAACCCAACGTGCGCGAAAGTTTGGAGCCTGCTGAAGGTCCCGTTACCGTCAGCCGTATTCCCTTTTCAAGTGATGTTGTGCTTGCGTCTACGGGCAACACCGGTGCAGTTGTGTACTACGACGGCAATTTTTGGTTTGACCTAGCAGGGGCAACTAGTCCCGGCATTAATCAGCGGATTATTCCGCGCCAGCGTTTACAAGGGCTGCGCAACTTAGCTGATTTAACCAACGAAGAAGCGACCATGCTCGAGCGCGCCCTAGCTGACCGTGCGCCTTACGTCCTGGCAGAACTCCCGCCTCAAGACGAACGCTTGCGCGATACCTCTGGCATTAGCGACTACCGCCGCAGCGAGTTCTTTTTACAGTCGTCCTTACCCACCACGGAGGAGATCTTGCGCACACCCGTGACTGAACCCGGTTGGCGCATTTTTGCCGAAGGTGACATTGCCGCCATCGCCAGTTCAGATTTTGCCATTGCCACGTCTGATAACGAACTTATCGAACTGTGGAATATTGCCTACGGCAATCAGCTTGCGCAACCGCCTTTACCTGAGGTTGACTTTGCACGCCAGAGCATCATTGGTATTTTTGTTGGTGAACGCCCTACAGGTGGCTACAGTTTGCAAGCCCGTTCAGTGGTTATTGAGGGTAACGACGTCTACATCGGCCTGCAAGAAAATAGCCCACCCGAAGGGTCTATCACCACCCAAGTGCTTACCAGTCCTTGGCTCATGATTCAAGTTAACCGCCCAGCTTTAGACGTAGCGTGGATTCGTGACGCGCAAACAGACGATCTTATCGCGGTAGCACGCCGTCAGTTTTAAAACGCCAGCACAGTCACGGCATCTCTCTTTCGTTATAACCTTTGCGGCTTGTCTTAAATTACTGCAGCACTGCTAGGGGCAGCTATCTGGCATGTTGTTGTGATAGCCACATCACCATGCCCTAGCTAGCTATGCATGTTACGATACGGCTGTGTCTGCCTTATCTGCTGCCAACTTTCGTGACACTACGGACCTGCTCGAGGCCGCTGTGACCACACGCAAAGTCCCGAGTGCAGTTGCAGCCGTAGGTAACAAAGACGACATCGCCATTATCTTTGCGCAAGGCGTGCGCCGTTACCAGACACCCGAAGAAGACGACTTACTGTTTGTTGAAGATGTGTCTATTCATGAAAGCACCCTTTACGACTTAGCTGAACTAAGCCAAGTCATGTCGACCTTGCCAAGCATTCTTAAACTACTGTCAGCAGGGTTTATTAACTTACACGACCGGGTGGGGCGCTTTTTTAGTAACGCGGGTTGGTTGCAAGCTAACCCCATTGCAGATGCCACCATTGCCCAACTTCTTACCCACACAGCCGGTCTGCCTGCTTGGAAACCGCTGTTTGCAACTACCAATGACC
Source organism: Deinococcota bacterium (assembly GCA_039025155.1). Taxonomy (GTDB): domain Bacteria; phylum Deinococcota; class Deinococci; order Deinococcales; family Trueperaceae; genus JBCCBI01. The sequence goes on from JBCCOX010000221.1 coordinate 3,894, forward strand.
GTAAAACGGCTACAGCCAACATCTTACAAACTGAACTTTGTTACGACCCCGGTGAGTGGGTGCAAAGTGATTTAGGGTTTATGGTCTTGGGCGCCATTATTGAGCGGGTGACTAACTTGCGGCAAGACGAGTTTGTGCGCTACTACGTACTGGAACCGCTTGACCTACTTCACACCACTTACGGCCCGGTGATGGACAGCCCAGTGGCCGCTACCGAAGACTGCAGTTGGCGCAACCAAATTTTGGAGGGTATCGTCCACGATGAAAACGCTTTTGTGATGGACGGCATTGCAGGTCATGCGGGCCTATTTAGCAACATTGCAGATGTGGCCATGTATGCCAAAGCGTGGCTTAATTTAGACGCGCGGATTGCACCCACAAACTTACTCGAGCAAGCCACCCGTGAACAAGTTGTCAGCGAAGATATTCGCTATGGCTACGGTTGGATGCTGGCCAGCGAGGGCAGTTCTGCTGGCCAGCACGCAAGCTCGAGCGCATTTGGTCTAACCGGAGCAACGGGTACCAGCGTCTGGATTGACCCAGAACAGAACTGGTTTGGCGTGCTCCTCAGTAATGCTGTCCATCCTCACCGGGGCAATGCCGTTGCCGTTCACGATTTGCGCACTGCGTTTTATGAAAGCATCGCCAAAACCATGACGAGTTCTGCCAGTTCGCATTAGACGTTGAACATTGTGTCAGCTTTGGCATTAGTCAATTTGTGAGTCATCGTTCATCAGGTTCTAAACAAAACATCTTCGCGGTTGAAGTTGTAATTGGCAATTGCCAGTAAGATAGCGCAGTATAAGAGGCTCGAGCCCCACGTCACAAGCGCTTTGGTCAGATCAGCATCTGCCCGAATCACATCGGTCATGAACAACATTGCGTTGAGTAAGGGCACAGCGTAAAACCCTAAGCCCAAACTTAAAAAGTCGGCCACCTGTAACCCCACTACAGGCAAAATCATCACGATACCCAAAGGCGCAATGTAACTTTGCGCTTCTTTGTAAGAGCGCGCCAACATGGCCACACATATAAGCAGCGCAGCCACCATCATTGCAACAACCAAACTGCTTATGAAAAGTAACAAAAAGGTGCGTGGCGTTAAGCTAAGCTGACCGCCTAAAACGCTCATCATGTCTTCCATATCGCGGCCGCCATCACCCAAAAACCCTGCTACTAACCCACCCAATAACACCCGACTGGACACAACATAACCAACAATGGCCATGAGCGCTGAGCTTACGCCAAAGAGCGTTGTGGCTACAAATTTGGCAGTGACCAAGTCGCGGCGGCGAACGGGAGTAACAAGGACTGTCTCGAGGCTGCCGCGCTCTTTTTCACCAGCAGTTGCATCAATGGCGGTCATCTGCCCACCGGAAAGCGTCCAAATCACCATTAAAAAAGGAATGAGCCACGCGATGCTACCACTGCGCTGCTCAGCTTCAGAACTTATATCTTGCTCATTTAAGGTAATAGCCGTGAGGACTGCCGTGTCTACACCTGCTGCGTCTAGGGTGGCCCGGGTGCGCCTGTCGCGGAAGCTAGTTACGGCGCGCTGTACCTTGCTTGCAGCAAGTCCGCTGCGCAAATTCCCCATTTTGTAGTGCAGCCCTAGTTCAGCCTGATTGTTCGCAAGTTGAGCTGCAAAGTCTGCTGGTACGGTGAGCGCTAGCGGAACCAGATCATCGTCTACAGCTTGAATAGGATCATCATGACTCGTGAGGGCCAGCGCTTCAGCTTCAAGCTGTTCGCGGAGGCTATTCGGCAATTGCTCGAGCCCCTGCACGCTCACCTCGGTCAGGCTCACCGCTTCGCGTGCAAAAAGTCCACCAAGGACTAGCGGCAAACCCAACATAACAAGCGGTAAGACGATGAGGGGAATCAGCAGATTGGCTAGCACTGCCCGCGTGTCACGTAAGGTCGAGCGCACTTCTTTGGCTGCCAAATGCACAATCATCTGGTCACCTGCTGCTCCTGCTGAGGCTGTTTAAGCTGATGTTTAAGCTGATCGTGTTTAAGCTGATGCTGCTCAACAAAATAGAAAAAAGCATCTTCAATGCTGTCCTTGCCACTTGCTGTTTTAAGCTCAGTTAGCGCGCCTGCAGCAATCATCTGCCCAGCAACCAGCATCACAACGCGGTCGCAAAGTTCTTCAATTTCACTCATGGTATGGGCCGAGTAGAGGATGGCTCTGCCACTACCTCGGTAGCGTTTGACACTGTCTAGTACAGCCCTTCTGGAGATAACATCTAGGCTCGAGGTCACCTCGTCAAGCAGCAACACAGGTGGGTCGTGCAACATGCTGCGGGCAACCGATAACTTTTGCTTCATACCCGACGACCCCGCACCTGCTAGCCGGTCTAGCATAGAACCAAGCTGGAGTTGTGCGTCAAGTGCGTCAATACGAGCATCTGCTTGAGCTTTGTTCAGCCCGTACAAGCGTGCAAAATAACGCAAGGTTTCACGTCCGGTAAGGCGGTCATAAAGACCCGTGTCGCCGCTCACGTAGCCAAGTTTGGCACGCGCCTTACGAGGCTGTTTGCGCACATCTAAGCCAGCAATACTAAGCTCGCCATCATCTGGCGTGAGTAAACCAGCGAGTAACCGCAAGGTCGTAGTTTTACCCGCGCCATTGGGGCCGAGTAAACCCACAACCTCACCTGCGTGTACCGTTAGACTCAAATCACTGACCGCACTTACATCTGCAAACCGCTTGCTGAGCTTACGTACCTCAATCATCGGCTGGGACGGTCGTAAAGTGGGTGTGGTAGTGGGTGTGGCAGCAGAAGTCATCTTATTGGAGGTTGTCACAGTCAAAATTGTAAGCTTACTTGCAAACCAATATCGCAAGCCATACAGCAAAACCAGCTTGATGAAGCCTTGTGGATGCTTATGTGTGGATGCTTGTGTATGAATGCTTGTGCGTAAATGCTTGTAATGGCTGCACCCTAGCTACTTGAATGTGTTATTACGGAAGATATGACACCGTCTGTAACACTTAGTATGCTTGTGTTAGTCATTTTGTGGGGGTCGGCGTTTCCAGCTATCAAACTTGCCTTAACGGGCATGACGCCGGGGCATTTTACGCTCTTACGGTTTCTCGTTGCCTCACTTTGTTTTGTCGTCTACGGACTTGTGCGCCGCCAGCGCTTACTGCCTGCAGCTAAAGACCTAGCCTATATTTTTCTACTGAGTATTTTAGGCGTGAGCTTTTACCACAGTGCCCTCAACTTTGGTCAAGCCAAGGTCAGTGCGGGTGCAGCCAGTCTTATTATTGCCACTGCCCCTGCAATGAGCGCAGCGCTAGCCAGTTTACTCTTGCGTGAACACTTACCAAAACTAGCTTGGGGCGGGCTAGCCGTTTCACTTGTGGGCGTGTGGTTAATTGTGTCGGGAGACTCGAGCAATACCATCAGCAACACTGTCAGCCAGAGCGCCAGCCAAAGTGCTAGTACAAGCGGCAATCTGCTAACTATTAACCCTTACGCGCTGCTTATTTTTGCGTCAGCGCTGTCCACAGCTTTTTTTGTCGTCTTACAAAAACCCATGCTCAAACACTACAACAGTTTAGATTTAGC
>JBCCOX010000222.1:0-7457 GCA_039025155.1 Deinococcota bacterium
AAGCTGAAACGATACAAGATGTTCACACCTTAGGACATCTGCCGCCAGTCTGGCCACAAGATTTACGACCAGACATTCGTGATTTACTGGCTCAACAGCAAACAAAACTCGTCGTTCTAGACGACGATCCCACAGGCACACAAACTGTCTATAACACCGCTGTCCTCACGACTTGGTCAGTGGACGTGCTTATAAAAGAACTCCAAGCAGACGCACTGGGCTTTTACATCCTCACCAACAGCCGCAGTTTAAACGCCAGTGAGGCTGAACAGGTTACGCTCGAGATCGTCCAAAACTTACAAACAGCCAGCAGCCAAACCGGGCAAGCGTTTGAGCTTGTAAGCCGCAGTGATTCCACCTTGCGCGGTCACTTTCCGCTCGAGACAGACACCATCACTAGCGCACTCAGTCAAAAACCTGACGGCATCTTGCTAGCACCCTACTTTTTAGAAGGCGGGCGCGTCACCGTGAACGACACACACTATATTTTGAAAGATGACCAGCTCATCCCAGCGGCCAGCAGCGAATTTGCTCAGGATGCTAGCTTTGGCTACACAAATTCACATCTGCCAAGTTGGGTGGCTGAAAAAACGGCTAACCACATCACAGCAGATCAGGTGCGCACTATTTCTCTTGAAACCATCCGCGAGGGCGGCCCAGAAGCTGTTAAAGATGTACTTATAACTGTTCATGATGGGCAGGTGTGTGTCATTAACGCGCTTGACCCACGTGACCTCGAGGTTGTCGTTGCCGGACAACTTTTAGCTGAGGCAGGCGGCAAACGCTTTTTAGCCCGGACTGCGGCATCTTACGTACAAGTACGTCTGGGGTTAGCTAGTCGCCCGCTTATTGATGCATCTAAGCTCCATACAGACACACAGCAAGCTGCGGGTGGGTTAGTTGTAGTTGGCTCCTATGTGCCCACCACGACAACACAACTGGCGATGTTGCTCGAGCACAGTGACATCATCCCAGTAGAGTTAGACGTGCCCACCTTGCTGACCTGCGAAGACCCCAACACCATGCTGCGCCAAGCCAACCGTGATGTGGAGCGGCAGCTAGCAGCCGGTAACGACGTAGCGCTATTTACCAGCCGCGAGCTTGTTGAGGGTGATGACCCTGAGCGCAGCCTCGAGCTAAGTCGGCGCGTGTCTACCAGCCTCATTCGCATTGTGGGCACGCTCAAAACACGCCCGCGCTTTTTGATTGCCAAAGGCGGCATCACCTCGAGCGATGTTGCAACCCAAGCGCTGAACGTAAATCGGGCCGTGGTGATAGGGCAACTTTTACCCGGCGTTCCCGTCTGGCAACTTGGCACTGAAAGCCGTTATCCGGGTTTAGCTTATGTGGTGTTTCCGGGCAATGTGGGCCGTAGCAAGAGTCTGCTCGAGGCGGTTGACCGATTTGACATATAAATAAATCATTTAGGCTGATGCGGTAGCCATACTGCTTTAGGTTGATGCCGTACTGCGTGCGTTCCATAACTTGCGCAACATCTGAATATGCCCTGTGTGAAGTGCGGTGTGCTCGAGCACGTGCAACAGTACCCACATCACCGTACAACCGTCAGGATGGCGCGGTGTTTTGCGAATATCTTCAAGGTGCTTGGGTTGCAAACTTGCAAGCACCTTACAAATGTACTCGCGGTTGTCCGCTAAGCGGGTAGCTAATTCAGGTGCGGGTATGCCCCTAGTTGCAAACTCCGCGTCGCGGTCACGCGCTGCCGGCTCACCAGCTATAACATCACCAAGCCAATAGCGCGCAGACCCACAGGTGTGTACAACCAACACGCCAATTGTATTCATACTAGCTAGTGGCTGGTAGTCGATAGCCTCGAGCGGCAAGCCTGCAAGCGCTTTGTTGATGCGTTCGTGTTGTGCATCTAAACAACTCAGATAGTCATCTACCCAAGCTAATCCTGTTGAAGATGTTGCTGGTGGCATCATAGCTGTTGTCCTTTCTTAGTGAGTCATTGTATGGAGCTGTACGCTCATCAAGCTTTTCAATATCACTACCATTTTAAGTTAAACAAGTAGTTGAGGCTCATGGAGATACTCTAAAATCTCATCACACAACATCGTTAGCGCGTGGGCTGAGGTCGGGCGCGCGTGCTGTTTACTCATCTCATGTCCAAATTGATGTATGACCAACTTACGCAAACGTGGACTCGCTGCCGGGTGATGGTCAATAACCTGCACAACCCGCTCAACCATGAGCAGGTCTGGCGTGTAGCAGGCAACTACAGCTAAACAACTCAGTAAACTAGGAACAAAAGCCGTGTCTTTGGCAATCACAAGCGCTCTACTTAGGTAGCCGCCAGCTTCAAGGTCATTGCCAGCTTCATAGGCGAGGCTAGCCAGTTCGTGCAGGGTGTAAATAAGCTCTACGGTGAGGCCTTTGCGTTCCCAACACTGCAACGCTTGGTCAAGATGCCAGCGGGCCCTAGCAAGCTGATGGGCTACAATAGACGTACTCCTGCGACCACTCGCCTTAAAGCCAGTTGCAAACCCAATCCCAGCGCGGCGCGTTACACAGCGCGCCAAGCTAAGGTGACTGAGTGCTTCAGCGCGTTCAAAGCCAATAGCTTGGGCCATGTCAATACAGTCATGTAAATGCTGACTTGCGTCGTCCCATGCTTGGGTTGCTAAGGCTACAGCGCCCACATAGTGCAAGGATAAACAGGTCCCCACCCGTAAATTTATATGCTGTGCTTGGTCGAAGGCCGTTTTTACATAATGATGCGCGCGGGTATAGTCAGCTTGCAAGATGTACCACTTGCCGTGTCCTATCATGGCTGCGACCCAACCACGTCTGTGACCCAACTGGTCAAAGTAAGTTACCGCCGCCTCTAAAGAGGCTAGCACATGAGCGTAGTGACCGCTCAGCATTTGGTTTTCGGCACTTAGGTGATGAATCCAAGCGATTTCAGCAAAACCCTGATTATCTGGGTCGGGGCTTTGCTCGAGCAGGGCCAAGGTCTGGGCGGCCGCTTGCTTACTGCGCTCGAGATCACCTGCGCGCGACCACAAGCGCGTCGCTGCATATGCTTGAAACGACGCAAAACGGGGTTGCTCAGCGGCAAAAGCCTCAACAAGGTCTGTAAACAACGCTGCGCCGCGTCGTGTTTGACCCGCAAATATCTCATAATAATTGCGCAGTAAGGCGGTGACTTTACCCTCTGGGTCTAACGATGCGGCTTCTGAGCCAGTGCTTTCAGGACTGTCAAAGCTGGCCAGAAGCTGCCAAGCTTTGTTGATGGTTTCTATATTGCTATGAATCATCTGAAAGGTAGCCGCTTGGCGTTCATCCCACATGGTGACCTCGAGTTCAGCCAGCCAGTTCATCATGCTATGTACCAAGGCCCGCTCAGCTTGACGCTGCCAGACAGGCTGGTCTGCCAATTTGCTAGCCACAAACTGACGCAACAAAAGGGGCATCTCGTAGCGGCTTTCCTGCTGCTGGCGCTGCTGGCCTAGCTGATTGCCGTGGGTTAAAAATGACTTGTGCCACAAGCTGGCTAAAAAAAAGGGTGAGGCCCCCGCAACTTGCCGCGCCATAGTTTCTGCAAAATGTCCAGGAAAGACTGTTAAGCTTGCCAGCGCTTGCTGCTCATACTCAGATAAGAGCTGCCAAAATGCTTCTAACACACCCCGCAACTGCCTCAAACCATGCTCCGCATGTGTGGGTGAGACTCGTGACGTTGCTAGACTTGTTGAAGCTGAGGCTGTTGACCTGATCGGTAACGAGGTCGCTAAGGCTGCATCCGCTGCAACATCTGCCGCAACATCCGCTACAACATCTGCTACAACGATGCCAGTGGGTTCATCGTTAGAAGGGCTTATGTCTGGGGTAGGCAGGTCTGCATCAAGCACTAACTTGTCTTGTTGTAGTAGCTCAGCAATGGCTTGCGGGCTGTACACGCCGCACCACGCTGCAGCTAGCTCGAGCCCCAAAGGCATACCTGCAACTGCTTCATGAATGACCTGAACGGCAGCGCGCAGGCTAGGGTCGTTACCGTCAAAGCTGTACGTGGGTGCAGCCTGACGCGCGTAAGTTGTAAACAGGACAAAACTGCTGTTGAGGTTGGCATCTTCATGAGTCTGTAGCGGGGGCAGGCCGGTCAGGTGCAAAGACCGTTCACCCGTTAGTTTTAAAGCTTCAGGACTGGTGATGAGCAGGCTTGTCTGGGGTGCGTACTGTTGAATGCTGTAGATGGTCTCGAGCACGCGCGGTGCGTGGTTCAGATTATCTAAGATTAACAAGCTAGGTGCTTGCCGCAAGGCATTAAAGACGGGTGCTTGCGGCCCTTGGACGTTGCCAAACGACACGTTCATAGCCTCAGCAATTGTGTAAATAAGATGTTCAGGCGGCGCTAGTGGGGCTAAGCTCAGCCAGTACACACCCCCCAAAAAACGGCCAGCGGACTCTTTGGCAGCTTGTAACGCTAGGCGGCTTTTGCCCATGCCATCAGCCCCCACAACAGTCACCAGTGCGCCGGGGTGTAACCAGCGTTTGACGGTGGCAAGGGTTTCGTAACGCCCCACAAACATGCCCCTGCTCAACGGCAACAAGCTGTCAGACACATGATCTGTAAGCAGAGTTTGAAGACGGCTGCGCTGCTGCTCGAGGCTGGCTGTCCTGTTCACTAGGCCGGCGTCCAGCGCGCTAATCACCCGCGCTACCTGTGCAGGTAGTCCTTGGGTAAGTTCATAGATCATCCTGCTAAAAGGCTCTTGTGTTGGTTGTTGTACTGGTTGCTGGGCGGGGGCTTTGGACAGAGCTAAGCCGGTCTTCGTCAGTGCGTCGTCTGGTTCCTGTGGCGCATGTGTTGAGCTAGCAGGCGTGCCGGGTGGGCGGACGGCTACCCCTGTGCGCGCTGCAACGCGGCCACCTAGATGGCTACCCGGCATATGGTTACCTGGCATATGGTTACCTGGCATATGCATATGCTGCTTGAGGCTTCCTTGTAACCAGCGAGCAAGGTCTTCATAGCTCAGCGGTCTAAGGTGAATCTGCGCCACCACATCAACACTGTTGTGCAAGGCTTGCTGACTGTCTTCACGGCTGTCCTTATGAGTATGGTTAGAGCTTGTACTGTAGAGCAACGATACAGTAGGGAGTGCCGCTAGCAGTGCGAGCACATAGCTGTGTGACGCGCGGTCAAGTAAGTCAACGCGGTCAACAATGACAATAACCTTGGTACTGTTGGGGTGTTGCTCGAGCAAACGCAACACACGTTCAGGTTGGCACAAAGTTTGCCAGCTTAGCCACGGTTCAGATAGCTTAGCCTCACTCAAAGCAGCAAGCCAGCGGAGTTGGCGCGCTGGGCTAGCTTCTAGCTGAATCACAACATCACCCAGCATGGTTGCCAACGTTGCTGCATAGTCCAGCACCCGCGACATGCCACTGCCCGCTTGACCGTAAAGGCACAGAGCGCGTTTAGCAGGTGGATTAACGGTCGTTGGATTAGCTGTGGCTGGATTAGCTGTAACTGGATTAGCTGTAACTGGAGTTGATGGCAACCTTAAAAAATTGCGTACACGCTCGAGGCTGTCTTCGCGCCCTAGCAAACGTGTCTCGGCTAGGTTGTTGGGCTGTGGGCTGTTAGGATGTAAGCTACCAAAGCGGCCAGCACTGCTGCTACCGGACTCGTCTGTGTTCACGTCATCGTCAGTAACACAGCCGCGCCCGCGCTTTTTAGACAGGTAAGCACGGGCATCAGCTTGGGCAAAAAGCGCTTGAACAGAGCGTTCAGATTCATGTGGGGCTAGGCTGGCTACACCAATACTCAACGACAAACTTACCTTTTGGCGCGATGTTGCTACCCTACCGGCACGCATTGGTTCGTCACGTATTGGTTCGTCACGTATTGGTTCAGGTGTAAGTACAACTTCTAAGGGGCTTGTGCTCACTGTGTTCAACATGGCGCGAGCCCGCTGACTAGCTTGCTCGAGGTTCATCTTGGGTAAGAGCACAACAAACTCATCACCACCATAGCGAAAGAGTAAATCGTCAGCTTTCATATGTTCACGCAGGCAGGCTGCAACGCTCGCTAACGCACTATCTCCGGCGAGGTGTCCAAACGCATCGTTAATGAGTTTGAGGTAGTCAAGGTCAACAACCAGCAGCGAAACTGCTATGCCTTGCTGAGCCCCACGCGCAAGCCAATCAGCAACGTCATCTTCAAAAGTATTGCGTAGCAATGCACCTGTTAGTGCGTCCCTTGGGGCAGCTTGCATGACACCATCATAGCCTCGTTTGTGATGATGATTTGCAGCTTAGATTAAGTGTCGTGGACACATTAACCGAATGTCTGATAACTTCTTGTAGATACAAATTTTTTTGCGTTTTTGCTAACTCATGCGCCACAGCATTACTTAGACTTATGAGTTACAAAAATACAAAATACCTGTTCAGAAAGTATTTTTATCCAAATTACAAGGGTGGATATTGAGGTTCCAATCATTCAAAACAGTGTATGAGACAAGGCCTATTGCAACATACTGGCTAGCAATGAGGGTATAGGTTCACACTCTTTGTATAAGTGCAACTTGTAAATTAATACTTCAGACAGGTATTAAACCTCAAACATCGGTTTGCATCACCGACACGATATAGTCCTCTGCATCTAAAATCTTGTTTGTGTCTGTGACGGGGTTTCTAAAAAGCATCCAACCTGTTGGAGTTAGAGCTTGCCTGAAAAGTCTTATCACTCGAGCCGCTGAGTATGCATTAGCCTAACTCAGTGACCTTCAAAAGTAACCGCACTTAACGAGCTTGTTTGTAATCATAGCTGCCACCAAAGGCCCCAAATTGCGCTTCATAAAGTTTGCTGTAGACACCACCCGCAGCTAGTAAATCCTGATGCCGACCTTGTTCATGAATGCCGTCTTCAGTCACTACTACAATGCGGTCTGCGTGTTTAATGGTTGCAAGGCGATGGGCAATCACCAGCGTAGTCCGCCCTTTAGATAAATCACTCAAAGCTTGTTGAATGGCAACCTCGGTAGCGGTGTCCAGTGCCGAGGTTGCTTCATCTAAAATGAGAATCGGCGGATTTTTAAGAAACATGCGGGCAATAGCTAAACGCTGCTTTTGTCCGCCAGAAAGTTTCACGCCACGCTCACCAATAATGGTCTTCATGCCGTCTGGTTGGCTGCGAATGAAGTCCTCGAGCTGGGCCCGTTTAGCCGCCTGCCACAGCTCATCTAGACTCGCGTTTAAGTTTCCATAAGCAATGTTTTCAGCAATTGTGCCTGAAAACAAAAACACATCTTGCTGCACAATGCCAATCTGCCGCCGCAAGCTGGCAAGCGTCATGTCACGAATATCCATACCGTCAATACTGATGCTGCCTGCCGTCACATCGTAAAAGCGGGGGATGAGGCTGCACAGGGTTGTTTTACCTGCACCAGAGGGCCCCACAAACGCAACTGTCTCCCCTACGCCCACAGTAA
>JBCCOX010000223.1:0-7456 GCA_039025155.1 Deinococcota bacterium
CCGCTTTCGTGGGCAAAGGCATTATCGCCGACAATAGCTTTATTGCCCGGCACAACCATACCGGTATAGCGCGACACGAGTCTCGAGGTGTTGTAGAGTTCGCGGGTGTTGATACCTACCTCAGCGTTGTAGTGGTCGCCACGGGTTTAAAGCGCCATCACACATTCTTCGAGCGAGGTGTTGCCGGCCCGCTCGCCAATGCCGTTGATGGTGCATTCAATCTGAGTGGCTCCGTTTTCAACCGCTGCCAAACTGTTGGCGACTGCCATGCCGAGGTCGTCATGGCAGTGGGTGGAAATGGCCACGTTTTTCTCAATTAATTCTGGCACGTTATTGAAAATGTTTTTAATGAGCGCGCCGTACTCGAGCGGCGTGCCATATCCCGTTGTATCAGGAATGTTCACTGTGGTGGCACCTGCTGCAACGGCTACCCGCACAAGTTCATAAACATAGTTCGGATCAGCCCGCATACAGTCTTGCGCGCTAAACTCCACGTCATCGGTAAATTCTTTGGCGTAGCGCACCATAGCATCCGAAATTTCCAGTACTTCCTCGCGCGTCTTTTTAAGCATGTACTTTAGATGCACGTCGGACGCACTCGTAAACGTGTGAATGCGCCCCTTGGCAGCTGGTTTAATCGCCTCAGCAGCGCGTTTAATGTCCGCTTTATGGGTGCGGGCAAGGGCTGCAATCACCGGACCCTGAATTTCACGGGCAATCTGGAAGACACAGTCAAAGTCACCGTCGCTGGCAATGGGAAAACCTGCTTCGATGATGTCCACGTTGAGGCTTGCTAATGCGTGGGCAATTTCCAATTTTTGTTGGGTGTTTAAGGCAACGCCAGGTGATTGTTCACCGTCGCGTAAGGTGGTGTCAAAAATTTTTACGTAGGCCATGAAAAAGGTCCTTTCGGAAGGGGTGAGTGGCAGGTATCAACCTTGCAGTCGTTAAAATCGCAGCGGTTGAGATTATTGTGTTGCGTGCTGATGGGGTCGCTCTGAAGGTTACTAGGCTCAACATCATTACTTTTGATGATGTTGTCACTCGAGAACATCATCTGAATTAGCCTAGGTAGTCGTTGATTGTTACCTAACCGCCGCACGAACATAAACATCGTTATCACTGCCACTCACCTCCTCTCTAAAACCTTTCACAGTAAGTTATCTAGTAAATTATGAGGTCATCAAACTCGGTTCACCTGTAAGCCGCAAAATATAGCTGAGTTGACCCAAGTGATACATCTCGTGATACGCCGCAAAGGTAAGCGCACCTAGCAAACTTGGTTCGGGTAGCGGCATGCGGAGGCCGGGGTCAGCTGCAAGTGCCTCTGCAGAAAGTTTGGGAAGATGCTCTAAAACCGCACCTGTAACTTTCTTCCACGTCTGCGCAACTTCATCCAAACTAGGCAAATCTTGCAGGGCAAAATCACTGACATTACTACCCAAAAATGTTTTTGCTGTCCAAGGTGTTTCTATAAGCATGTCAAACATGCCTGCGATGTAGACCTTGGTGTCGGTGAGATGCGCCATAATCCAAAGGGCGTGGCTGGCATCGCTATCAAAACGCTGCAAGACTGTTTCACCGTTAAACATCTGGCTACTTTTGGTAAACAGATGGTCGTTTGTTCTAAAAATGCCAGCAATAGGTTTGAGCTGAGCTTCCATGGGATGTGGCTAGCCTTTGATAAACGGCATCATTTTGCGTAAGCGGCGACCCGTTTGGGCGAGCAGATGATCATGGGTATTACCTCGCCCAGCGTTGAGGCGGGGTTGCCCCACGGCGTTCTCGAGCAAGAAGTCTTTGGCAAACTCACCCGACTGAATCTCACTTAAAATGCGCTTCATCTCTTGTTTGGTTTCTTCTGTCACAATGCGCGGCCCGGTGCGGTAGTCGCCGTACTCTGCCGTGTTGGAAATCGAGTAACGCATGCGCTCAAAGCCGCCTTCGTAAATCAGGTCAACAATGAGCTTCATTTCATGTAAGCACTCAAAATAGGCAATTTCTGGATCGTAACCAGCTTCAACTAGGGTTTCAAAGCCTGCTTGCATGAGCGCCGTCACACCGCCGCAAAGTACAGACTGCTCACCAAACAAATCCGTTTCAGTTTCTTCTTTGAAGGTTGTTTCAAGAACGCCCCCGCGCGTACCACCAATGGCTTTGGCGTAGGCAAGGCCTTTTTGTTTGGCAGTGCCGCTAGCGTCTTGGTAAATGGCAAGTAGGCAGGGCACGCCTGCACCTTCGGTATACACGCGGCGCACCAAGTGCCCGGGGCCTTTGGGAGCCACCATAAAGACATCCACGTTGTCTGGTGGATTAACCTGCCCAAAGTGAATGTTGAAGCCGTGGGCAAATAACAGCGAGTTACCGTCTTCAAGATTGGGCGCAATGGCCTCACGGTAAACCTGACCTTGAATTTCGTCGGGTAAAAGCACCATGATGAGGTCGCCAGCTTTCACGGCCTCAGCCGTATCCATGACCGTAAGCCCAGCAGATTCAGCGTGGGCGCGGCTCGAGGAACCCGGACGCAAGCCCACGATTACGTTCATGCCAGATTCTTTGGCGTTCAGGGCGTGCGCGTGACCTTGTGAGCCAAAGCCCAAAACAGCAATGGTTTTGCCTTCAAGATGTGCTAAGTTTGCGTCGTCGTCGTAGTAGATTGTTGCCATGTCGTCTCCTAGAAGTTCTTAATATGGTTGCGCTTATGTGCATTTAGCTAAAGAGGTGTAATAGTCACAGTTTAGAAAATTAGCCTCAAACAGTAGATACTTATCTCAACGGGTTGATGCGTTCAATCCATCATCACTTGCTTTGCCCTACTTCATCACCGTTTAAACACATACATGCGCGTATTCATGATTAACACGGGTGGCTTGCTTGGGCTGTGTTTTGTGCGCGTGTTGTGTAAGCGCTATGAGGGCTCGAGGCTGTCAAGTGGCTCAGATTAAGGCTCAGGGTGGGTGACGCCCGGGGTGGGTGATGCTCAAATCAACACTGATGCTTAAATCAAGCTGTTTCTTTGACCTTCACTGACTTGGTCGCTGCTGTGCGGGTCATGGCCACCTGACCAGTGCGCATAATTTCGACCACGCCAAAGGCATGCATCTGGTCAATGAACGCATCCATTTTGCCTTCGTCGCCAGTGACTTCAAACACAAGCGCTTCGCGGTGTACGTCCACAATACGGGCCCGAAAGTCCTGCGCAATCTGGCGAATTTCCACCCGGTCTTCGGGCGTGCGTACCGCCACCTTAATAAGCATGAGTTCGCGGTCTACAAACGACGCTTCTGAATGATCAATGACCTTGATGACATCAATAAGTTTGTGAAGTTGCTTAGCCACCTGTTCGATGGTACGGTCTTCACCCGTCACTACAAAGGTCATCCGCGAAATTCCGGGGACTTCGGTTTGCGCCACCGAAAGGGATTCAATGTTAAAGCCCCGCCGTGCAAACAACCCTGCAATGCGCACCAGTACCCCCGGCTGATCCCTCACAGTCACGCTCATCACGTGCTTGTGAGCAGCTACTTGGGCTGGCCGCGCGTTCATATCCATGGCTCTACTGTTCATGCGCCACCTCCTGAAGCTCCTGAAGATGTTGTTGCTGCCACCTCGTCGTCGGGTTCTTGGTCGCCGATAATCATCTGGTCAACGCCCGCGCCTGCTGGAATCATGGGGAAGACTTTTTCAGCTTCGTAAACCACAAAATTAACCAAGACGGGTTTTTTCTTAGCGAGAACTTCGGGAATCAATGCTTTGGCAGTTTCCCGGTCAAAGACGTTGTGGCCTTCGATGCCGTAAGCTTCAGCTAGCTTGGCAAAGTCGGGGTTGGAGTCTGCCAAGTAAACTTCGCTATAGCGCTGTGCGTGGAACATCTCTTGCCACTGGCGCACCATGCCTAACATGCCGTTGTTACAAATGGCAATCACAATCGGGAGCTGATGCTGGTAAATGGTGGCCAGTTCTTGAATGTTCATCTGCACGCTACCATCACCTGCAATGCAGACAACTGTTTCGCCGGGGCGGGCAAAAGCAGCCCCAATGGCGGCGGGTAGCCCAAAGCCCATCGTGCCCAAGCCACCTGAACTGAGCCAAGTACGCGGTTCGTTGGTGGGCAAAAGACGCGCTGCAAACATTTGGTGTTGCCCTACCTCGGTGGTTACGACACAGTCGCCACCTGTTTCTTGGTGGAACATCTGAATGACTTCTTGAGATACCAAGGGTTTGTCTTGCTTATAGCGCTCCTGATAACGTCCTTTCCATTCGCGTAAGGTTTCCCACCAAGGGTCAATGTCTAGCTTGTCGAGCTTATCCGCCAAACGCGGCAAAATATTAACCAGATCTCCCACTACGGGGATGTGTGCGTGGACGAGTTTAGAAAGCTCAGCCGGGTCAATATCAATATGCACAATAGTGGCATTGGGCGCAAAGCGGCTAATTTTTCCCGTCACCCGGTCATCAAAGCGCAAGCCTGCCCCTAAAATTAGGTCACAGTGGGTAATTGCGCGGTTAGAAGTGACTGTACCGTGCATCCCCGGCATCCCTAGCGCGTTGGGTGAACCCGCCGGGTAAGCACCAATTCCCATAAGCGTGGTGATGACGGGAATGTTGGTTTTTTCTGCAAAGTCAGCCACCTGCTCAGCAGCGCGTTGCCCGCCGCCGCCAACCATCATGATGGGCTTTTTAGCAGCGCGAATAGCTTCAGCAGCGCGTTTAATCTGTTTGGCATGACCAACTAATGTTGGGCTGTAACCGGGTAGGTCGATGGTGCTAACCTCGAGCGAGCCTGTAAATTCAGCGTTTTGAACATCTTTAGGAACGTCAATTAAAACTGGACCCGGGCGGCCCGTTGATGCAATATGAAACGCCTCATGAATGACTTTGGGCAAGTCGTTAACGTCTTTGACCAAATAATTGTGTTTGGTGACAGGTCCGGTGATGCCGTAAACGTCTGCCTCTTGAAACGCGTCTGTACCAATAAGCGCAGTAGGAACGTTGCCAGTAATCGCCACTACCGCAGAAGAATCCATATGAGCTGTGGCTAAACCCGTCACCAAATTGGTTGCTCCAGGACCGCTAGTTGCAAACGCCACGCCAACTTGCCCGCTAGCGCGGTAGTAAGCATCTGCAGCGTGGCAACCTGCTTGTTCATGGCGCACCAGAATGTGCTTAATCGGCGAGTCATAGAGGGCGTCGTAAACGGGCATAATTGCACCGCCCGGGTGTCCAAAGACAATGGACACACCCTCTTGCTCGAGCATCTTCAAAATAACTTCGCTACCCTTCATCGTCTCTCCTCACTTCCTGCTCCTTGTAGGCTAAAATTGCGCTCTGAGTACATTTGCTTCATCTATCTGTGTTGCACCTATCTGTGTCGCAATAGTCAACACTAACTCAATGTTCTAACCGATATAACCTTGTACCTCCCCTGTCAAGGTGGTTTCGATGATCTTGTTCATGGCGCTACTTTACCTAGTAGCTAAACACCTAGTAGCTAAAAAAAAACCCCGCTGGTGGGAGCGGGGCGTTTGGTCATTTAAGCGTTTTGCTAAAATGCAACACCCCAGCTTCCTAGAATGACTAGGACGCCTAGCACAGTAATGACTAGCACGCTCAGTAGAACGTGGATAGGTACAAGGATATTGACAGAAATTGAGCATCCAGTACACAAAAAAAGCGTGCCAATCAAACCCTGATTGACACGTATGGGTGCTAATTTTGTTGGTTCAAACTGAGGCGCGTGCTGCGCAAATGCTGCGTTCGCTCGAGCACCCGTCATGTAGCGCTTTGCAGCCATACAACCTAACCCCATGCGAGGGGCAAAATGATTAGGCGTTTGAGTGCTAGCGCAAGTACTCATGAACGGAAGTATAATACATAGGCAGCTAAACGGTGTCAAGGTCTTTTGCCTCAGAAGCGTAGATCAATGACCCATCTTCATGTTAGTTGGGCGCTTCAGCAGTACTTATCTACACAAACTGTATAGGACGGATGGCACTCACTTAACGCACCACACTCACGTCATACTAAGATAGTGTCTGTTTTGATGATCGCATCACTAAGCAAGTTGAGGCAGTTGTATAGACTCGAGCCAATTGCAACAACCCACGCCATCATGGTTTAGCAGCTTAATCATCTTCTGCGCCACACTCTTTATATCTACATTACCCACCGTATATTTCTAAACGCCCTGAGCCTAAAAATTGCCAATCAAAATACATTGTCACCGCATCACTGCATGTCTGCAACAGAGTGAACATGTCGTTTACCCAGTTCACAGTATTATCGGTCTATATTTATGTAGTTGATAATTGCTTTACTGCGTTTGAGCGGGGGGTTGCTCGAGGCAGTTGTTATAACCAATAAGCAGCTTTACAAGCTGTTAGTAGGAACATTGTAAATAAATCGTAAATAAGCTATTGACAGGGGGAATACGATAGCCATACCAACATCACGCTAGCACACTGATTCAGCGAGCAAGCAAACAGGTAAGCACTTTTGCTAGATGTATTCGAGCTGCTTACCCCTTACGTATTACATAATCCAAGAGGCTACCAACAAACCGTCACGACTGAACCATCATGACGCCACCATCATTCACACCATAACTCACGTTTCATTGGCATTGCTTAGTTAGTATTGTGTTGTTTAGGTGCTTGCTACATCCGATTAGACTAAGTTTGTGTAGCAATTAAAATCATGTTGTTGAGCTTGCCGTCACAAGTTCAATGAAACAGCACTCCTCTACAACATCTAGGTAGCTCTTGCACCAACCTACGCAGCCACTCATAACTATCCATGACGTTCCTTACCTCAATTTTGTCTCGTTATCTTGTGATGCATACTGTTCAACACAAACTGTCTACTACGATCCGCGTTAGCTAAGGAGGTTTCGTCATCGAAACACTACGCGTCTCCGGAAATTCTCGTCCTAATTCTGTGGCGGGTGCTATTGCTGCACTGTTGCGCAGTGAAGGCCAAGTTGAAGTTCAAGCCATCGGCCCTAAAGCGGTGAATCAAGCCGTGAAAGCTATTGCCATCTCCCGTAGTTACATCACCTTAGACGGTCTAGATTTAACGACCCAGCCGTCGTTTGTGAAGCTCGAGCTACAAGACGAAGAACGCACAGCAATTCGCTTTAGCATTCATTCGTATCAGCAGCCACCAGAAGACCTCGACTAACTGACGCGACTAGCTGATATGTAAGCTACATGTATCTGATTCATACAGATATGCTCGAGGAACGTCACCCCCTACTGTTAAGTAGGATTGGGAGACGGCTGCTCGAGCATCTTCTTAGTATTGCTGTGAGCCAAGTAGTAGCTCCATCATCTCTACACAAAACACGCGCAAAATCTGAGTATATCCATGTCATATTTAGTCAGTGACGTACTTTCATGTTGAGCTTAAAGCACATTGCAGGATATACCTAGTGAACTTGCGCTGTGTTGCCACCATC
>JBCCOX010000224.1:0-7450 GCA_039025155.1 Deinococcota bacterium
CGGGTCGATAATATAGTGACCAAACTCGCCAGCTAGGCCGCTCGAGCCCAAATACAACTGCCCGTCCACCACGATGCCCCCGCCAACACCTGTCCCGAGGACGATGCCGAACACATTAGAGCAACCTTGCCCAGCACCAAGTTTGCTTTCTGCCAGAACAAACGCACGCGCGTCATTGATGAGGTTCACCCTAAGTCCTGTGTGATTTCCCAAAACTTCAGCAGCAGGAAATTCAAACCAACCTGCTGCAAAGTTAGGCATTATGAGCGTATGCTGCTGCGCCAAGTCGGTTGTTGCAGGCACGCCCATGCCAACACCATCAACTGACAGACCGTTAGCTCGAGCTTGCTGATGAACCTTTATGATGGCCTCAGCAACATCTGCCAAAATGACTTCAGGTGAACGGTGAGATTGGGTTTTAAAGTGCGTGCTGTAGTGCAAGTTGCCGTCTTCAGTTAGCAGCCCAACTTTGATGTTGGTACCGCCAACATCCACCCCAATAACACCCGTTGCCATCATCTTTGAAGCCATCACCTTTGAAGATGTCATACACGTGCCCATATTGTTGAATGAGGGCAGCCCTTTCCTTGAAATGTGCTCATCAAGTATACTGGTACGTACCAGAAGATGTCTAGTTATTGCTAGCATTGATTTGAATGAGCATGATTCACATAATTGTGTGGATGCCTCGAGCCTTGCTGTCATCAGCCGCAGTCCAGACGTTCTGAATGAATAGACCTCGGGATTGACTACACATCTAAAATACTTTGTCATCAACCTAAGTCATCGACCTAAGATGAATGCAACCAATACAACACCGTGACACTTTGAAACCAGCTATGCCAGAGATATTTCCCTTACCCCACCTCAACAGCGACGCTAGCGCGCCCCTCTATAACCAGCTCAAACTTTGGTTTATCGAGCAAATTCGGGCGGGCTACTGGCAAGATGAAGCGCTACCTTCCGAGCGGTTGTTGAGCGAACGCCTCAACATTTCGCGGGCGACCGTACGGCAAGCTATCGACAGCCTCGAGCGCGACGGTTGGGTCACCAAACACCACGGCAAAGGCACCTTTGTGGCTCCTGCCAAGGTTGAGCAGTCGTTGGGGCGCTTGCGCGGGTTTTCGGAAAACATGCGCCAAGCAGGGCTGAGTCCAAGCTCTCAAGTCATTAACAAAGAGCTTATTGAACCGGATGAACAGCTTTCACGTAAGCTTGCCTTAAGCCCCGGTGCGGTGGTGGCGGTTATTACCCGTTTACGCCTTGCAGATGGGCAAGCCTTGATGCTCGAGCGCAGCCACATCAACTACAGCCTTACACCTAAGTTGCTCGAGCACGACTTTAAGCAGTCGCTTTACGACATCCTCACGCAAACTTACCGATTACACCTAACCCAAGGTGATGAAAGTGTTGAGGTGGTGAGCACCACGCAGGATATTGCAGGGCATCTTGCCATTCAGGTGGATGCGCCCTTGCTCTACACCCAACGCTTGGTCATGAATGAACGCGGTGTTCCAGTGGAGTATGCTGAGCGTTTTGCTCGAGCAGATCGTTGCAAATTTACGGTGTCTTTGGCAGGCGAGCGGGCTGATTTTGCTGTCAAAGACGCTTTAACCAATACAGATAATACTTAAACATCCCCAATCAATAGCTTTTCTAACTTAGTAACATCATCTCAAAAAGACTTGCCATTTTTGATTACAATGACTATGCTGGTACGTACCAGTTGAATCAAAGATTAAAACATGTCATCAGATATAGGTTGATGCCATCAACCAAAAACAACTCCACGATGCGATGCCTACACAGTATCTAATGGAAGCTCCCTTTTACCCTTTCTCCCATGCCCTACTCGGAAGGACACGTTTATGCCCTCATCAACCACAACGACACCAGATGTTGCCCTAAGCTACCTCGACCAAGCTGAAGCTATGCTGGGGCGCGTGCGCGACACACAACTCGACGCTATTCGCCAAGCTGCTGAGTGGTGCTCGAGCGCCATGCTTCAAGGCGGTCTCGTTCATCTATTTGGCTCCGGTCACTCGCGCATGGCAGTGGAGGAAATTTTTCCGCGCTACGGTAGTTTTCCAGGCTTTCACCCCATCGTTGAATTATCGCTCAGCAACCATACTCAGGTTGTCGGTGCCAACGGGCAACGCCAAGCCATGTGGATTGAACGGCAAGAGGGCTTTGCGGAACCCATCCTCAACAACTTTGTCTTTCGTGACTACGACGTGATGATGGTCTTTTCGACCTCGGGTAATAAAGGCGTCGTGATTGACATGGCGCTGGGCGCACACACGCGCGGCATGAAGGTGATTGCGGTGCTAGCTGCAGAATACTCTAAAGTACTTAGCAGCGAACATTCCTCTGGCAAAAAACTGGTAGAGGTTGCCGATCTCGTCATTGACAATTGCGCCTTGCCCGGTGATTCGATGGTAGACGTTCCCGGCGTAGACGTGAAAGTTGGCCCCGGCTCAACCATTGGTAACACCGCTGTGGTGAACTGCCTCAAGGTTTTAGTTGCTGAGAAACTCGCCGCTGCTGGGCAGATGCCACTGGTCCTGGCCAGTAGCTATGAAATGGGTGCAGATGCATCCAAAGTGCGCTTTGAAGAGGCCTACAACGACTACCGCGAGCGGGTCAAAGTGGTTTACGGTGGCTAGCTGATGGCGTCATCGGGTTTGCTTACAGGCAAAACAGCGCTCATTACGGGTGCGTCGGGCATTGCTGCGGCCACTGCCAAGCGGTTTTGTGAAGAGGATGCCAAGGTTGCGGTGATTGACCGTTCGATGGAAGCATTACAAACCTTACAAGAAGAGTTAGCTGAGGTTGTTGTGCTCGAGGGCGACCTCACCGACAGCAGCACTTGCAGCCGTCTGGTTAATGAAGCGCAAACTCAGTTAGGACATCTCGATATTGCCGTCAACGTCGTCGGCATTTCCGCCCGCCGTTTTGGTGACGGCCTTGTCCATGAGGCAACGGATGAAGGTTTTGATACTGCTATGACAGTAAATGTGAAAACAACCTTTATGGTTTGCCGCGAGGTGGTCAAACACATGCTTGCTCGAGGTGGTGGCAGCATTATCAACACGTCTTCCGTAGTTGCCTATGCACCCAACGCGGAGCACTTTAGCACGCACGCATACGCAGCGTCCAAGGGTGCCATCATCGGCTTAAGTAACGCCATGGCCAGTAGCTACGCCGCTCATGGGATTCGTGTGAACACACTCGCCCCCGGACTCATCCGCACGCCTATGAGTAAGCGCGCCCAAGCAGATGAAAATGTTCTTGCCTATATGAAACGCCGTCAACCCTTAACTGGTGACTTGGGTGAACCGGAAGACGTGGCAGATGCCGCTGTCTTTTTAGCGTCTGACTTGAGCCGTTTTGTAACTGGTGAGGTGCTCGAGGTTGCCGGTGGTTGGCGTGTATCAGGTTAATGGTCAACTCAAAAAGGTGAAACAATGACATCAAATAAAACAACATTAACCTACACAGCTAGCGTGCCCGTCTTAGATAGTTGCGACGTGCTGGTCATTGGCGGCGGCTCAGCCGGTTCGTCAGCAGCGGTTGCTGCCGCAGGTACAGGTGCTAAGGTCATTTTGGTGGAGCGCTACGGCTTTCTAGGTGGTACGGGCGCGATGGTACTAGATACCTTTTACGGCTTTTTTACGCCGCAAGTAGAACGCAAAGTTGTGGGCGGCATTCCTGATCGCGTTATTGACGGCCTCAAAGCTCGCAATGTCCTCATTAAGCGGCCTAACACCTACGGCGCCGGCGCGGGTTACACCTACGACCCGGAAAGTCTTAAAGCGGTATGGGATGAGCTAGTGCAAGATGCGGGTGTGCATTTACTGTTGCATAGTTATTTTGTAGACGCACTTACGGATGGTGCTCGCGTTACTGGGGCGCTTATCGGCACGAAGCAAGGGCTCAAAGCCATTTACGCTAAAACTATCGTGGATGCCTCTGGTGATGCTGATGTAGTTGCGAGGGCAGGCGGGCCTTTTGAAGATGCTGGCGCAATGGGCACTGCCCAATCCCTAACAACGACTTTCAAAATGATTAATGTTAATGTTGATGCCGCCAAAGCATTTCCCAAAAAAGAGATGTGGCAAAAGATGGCAGATGCCTCTGCCAGCGGCGATTATAACCTCCCACGTAAAGAAGGCAGTTCGCACATCACTCCCCATGAGGGCGTCATGGTTACCAATATGACTCGGGTAGCTGGCGTTGACCCCACCGATCCGGCCGCGCTAGCAAGTGCTGAACAAGAAGGTCGTAAACAAGCGTTTGAATACGCACGCTTTTTGCGCGACCAAGTTCCCGGCTACGAGCGTTCAACTTTGGGCGGACTGTCGATTCAAATTGGCGTGCGCGAAAGTCGGCGCGTGCGCGGAGACTACTGGCTAACTAGGGAAGATGTGCTGGCTGCCCGCAAGTTTGACGATGCCATCGCCCAGTGCGGTGCGCCAATTGAAGAACACCACGCAGGTGGTGACACCCGCTGGGAGTAC
This sequence comes from Deinococcota bacterium, assembly GCA_039025155.1. GTDB lineage: Bacteria > Deinococcota > Deinococci > Deinococcales > Trueperaceae > JBCCBI01. The sequence goes on from JBCCOX010000224.1 coordinate 4,521, forward strand.
TTACCGGCAGGTGAAACCTATGACATCCCGTTTCGCTGCTTAGTGCCACAAGACTTGACCAGTATTGTTGTAGCTGGGCGCTGTTTGTCTGCCTCCCATGATGCACATGCGTCCGTTCGGTCAATTGGACAGTGTTTGGCGATGGGGCAAGCGGCTGGACTGGCGGCAGCCCTGAGTAGTCAGCACAACTATGCGGATGTACGCGATTTAGACACAGGCATGTTGCGAAGTCAACTCAAAGACCTTGGCGCAGTTTTGTGAGCATCATCTGCACGGTGTTGGACGATATTCGCCCCGCTGAACTTGGTTTTACGCTAGGTCACGAGCACCTCATCGGTCAGCCGCCGAAAGAATTTGCTGAAGATGACCTCACGCTAGATTCTGAGGATGCTGCCATTCGCGAGCTGGATAGCCTCGGTAAAGCAGGCGGACGTGCGCTTATCGAGATGTCTACGGTGGATTATGCCCGCGACGCTTACGCGCTGGCACGCATCTCTGAAGCAGCAAACATCCACATCATTGCAGCAACGGGGTTTAACAAAGCCAAATTTGCAGACCGCTACAGCAGCACTCTGAGTGAAGATGAGCTAACCCAGTGGATGATTCAGGAAGTGACCGTCGGCATTACTGAACCACCGAGATTTGTAAGCGATACTCAGCAGACCCCTCAACAAGCTGTTCGAGCGGGATTACTCAAGGGAGCCACCAGCCTCAACGGACCAACTGAAGCTGAGCAAAAAGTGTTACGAGCGGTGGCGAGGGCACATCAAGCAACAGGTGCGCCAGTGAGCACGCACACAGAAAAAGCAACCTGGGCGCTCGAGCAGGCCACATTTTTAATTGACCACGGCGTCAACGCCAACAAACTCCTCATCGGTCACTTGGATTTCCGACCAGACCTTGACTACCTTGCTGAGGTTGCTAGCCTCGGCGTATACATTGGGCTAGACCAATTTGGCAAAGCTAAGTATTTGGCAGATGAGGCTCGAGTTGATTTAGTTGTGGGACTTCTGGAGCGCGGTTACAGCAACGTTCTGCTTTCCGGTGACATGGCGCGGCATTCTTACTGGCAGGTGTTTGGTGGGCCGGGGCTGGCGCATATTCCTACTAAGATTGTGCCGATGTTGAAGGATGCCGGGGTAGGTGAGGAGACGCTCGAGCATCTGTTCATTCACAACCCTTGCAACTTGCTGCAATTTACACCTGCCACGTAGACATCGGCAAATAAAAACCAGTTGATGATTTTCTACACCTGTCACATGGTGAAGTGATAGCATAAATTCATCAGACAGAGTGTACTAGCTTCAGGTTCTCTGTAGCTTTATGGCGCAAGATTTATCGCTGACAAGATTGTCTACATTTAACATTAGCGTTATGTTGTCATCACACTTGAATAAAATAGAAATAACATCAGCTTCATTACAACATTCGTCAAGGAGGTTGGATGCTCGAGGCAAACCACATCACAAAGTCTTACGGTGCCGTTCAAGCACTGACAGACGGGCATCTTCAAGTTAACTCGGGTGAGGTTTTAGCGCTACTTGGGGCTAACGGCAGTGGCAAAAGTACCCTTGGTAAAGTCATCACGGGCGTAGTTGCGCCAACATCGGGCGAGCTTAAATTAGACGGTCAGCCTGTCAGTTTTGCCTCACCCTACGCTGCGCGGCAGCAGGGCATCACGGCGGTCTATCAAGAACTCAGCCTCATCCCAGACATGACGGTTGCTGAAAACATCTTTTTAGGGCACGAACCGCTTGGCGCACTGGGGCAGGTGCGTTCCAAGGTGATGAAGCGGGATGCTGAGGGGTTGCTCGAGCTGTTTGCTGGCACGATGCACGCAACGCCAGACGACTTAGTGATGAATTTGGGGCCAAGTGAACGACAACTGGTTGAAATCCTCAAAGCGATTAGCCAACAGCCGCGCCTCCTCATTTTGGATGAAGCTACCGCCAGCCTCGACTCGCAGCAAGTTGATAGGTTGTTTGAACTTGTAGCGCAGTGGAAGTCGGAGGGCATGGCCATTATTACCGTCACGCATAGGATGGACGAAATTTTTCGCACCTCCGACCGCGCTGTTGTCTTGCGCAATGGGGATACGGTCGGTAGCGCCACTATTGCTGAAAGTGATGAAGCTAGCCTCGTCACCATGATGATTGGCGATGCCGCTGCGCCTGAACGGGCAAGTACAACGAGCCTCGGCGACGTCACGCTAACTGTGAACGGACTCACTACACGTAAGCTTGATGGCATCAATCTAAGTGTGCGGGCAGGTGAACTCCTCGGTCTAGGAGGCTTGCAAGGGCAAGGGCAAGAAGATGTGCTGAGTGCGTTGTTTGGTGCATTGCCGTTTACTGGGGAGGTTGTGCTCGAGGATGATGCCGTTCACTTTAACCACCCAAAAGAGGCTATGAACGCGGGTTTAGCCTACGTTCCGGGCGATAGAGGTAACGAGGGTTTGCTGATGATTCGCAGCATCTTAGAAAACTTGCAATTGCCGTCGTGGACAAAATACGGCTGGCCAATTAAGCAGGCAAATGCGTGGCAAGATGGTACGAATGTAGCCGACCAACTCAGCCTCAAAATGGATTCGCTGGCAGCACCTGTGAGCAGTTTGAGTGGTGGCAACGCGCAAAAAGTAGTGATTGGCAAGTGGCTTTTGCGCCAGCCCAAGGTGCTTTTGCTCAATGACCCAACCAAGGGCATTGATGTCGGCTCCAAAGCAGAATTTTACGCGCTGCTCAACCAATTACGTCAGGAAGGAACAGCCATTTTGTTTTACAGTAGCGACGACGAAGAACTTTTGGGCTTGTGTGACCGCGTGCTGGTCTTGCAAGACGGCCGAGTGAGTGCGGAACTTGCTGGAGAAATGTTAACGAGAGCAGGTCTTGTTGCTGCCAGCATGGGCTCAGAGGTTGCCGCGTGAGTTGGAC
>JBCCOX010000225.1:0-7423 GCA_039025155.1 Deinococcota bacterium
ATAGAAATTTACGGTGATGAGGGTGCGCTGGTTGTACCCGACCCGAACACCTTTGGCGGACCCATTTATCACAAACAAAAAGGTCAGTCCGACTGGCAAGAACTGCCCATTGACCCCGCCTACGGCTACACCACCAACGTGCGCGGGCTGGGGGCTGCCGACCTGGCGACATCTTTACAAGATGACCGTCCAGCACGAGCTGGTGCTGATTTGGCTTACCACGTGGTGGATACTCTGCAAACCATTCACGAAGCTGCTGAGGCAAGGCGTTACCTCGACGTGCAAAGTACCGTGGAGCGTCCAGCACGTTTACCGGAAGGACTCAAATCTGGTGAAGTAAGATAGTAGCTACGTAAATCTACTGGGTAAACTTACTGGGTAAATTTATTGCGTTGATTCTTGCGGCAATTCCGTACTACGATATGTAATATGAAAACGTTACAGTCTGATCGAATGAGCATAAGTATTGCCAAACCCCTCATCAGTTTTATTGAAAGATACAGGGTGCGTCACAAGCTCAAAACGAAGTCAGAAGTTGTTGAGCACGCAATCAAGGCACTACGTGATCGTGAGCTGTCATATCAATACCAACAAGGTATGAAAGAGCTAACCTCGGAAGATTTTGAATTTATGGATGCTGTTGTTGGCGATGGGATTTTGCCTGAAGATGATTTATGAGAAAAGGTGATATCTACTACGTCGATTTTGAACCAAGCCGTGGTGCCGAAGCGAATAAACGCCGTCCTGCAGTTATTGTAAGTAATGATCGGCTTAATGCCGCAACAGAGCGAGAACAATACGGTGTGGTGACAGTTGCACCTATCACAAGTAATATACGTGATGTTTGGGAATATCAGGTTTTTCTACCTCAACTCGTGTCAAGATTAAAACGAGATAGCAAAATTCAAGTAGAACTATTGCAGTCTGTTGCAGTCGAACGTCTTGTGAGTCGTGCCGTATCTCGATTACCACAAGAGTATCTTGATGATATTGATATGGCTATTTTGACACACTTTGGTTTGGATTAATAAACAAGGAGAAGCTTATGAAAACCCCACTTGCCGTTCAACTCTACACCCTGCGCCATCTCTCCGACGACCCTCGAGACCTCGCCAAACTAGTAGCTGAGGTTGGCTACACAGGTGTCGAAGGTGTTTACAGTCAAGATGTTGCTGCAGAAGATCTAAAAGCTGTGCTAGACGAGCTTAACCTTACCATGACCTCAGCGCATGTACCACTTGATCAACTCGAAAGCAACCTAGATGATGCTACCCGCTACCAAAAAGCACTTGGCAATACAACTATTATTTTGCCGTGGATTTCAGACAGCATTTATGACCAAAATGCGGCAACATGGCAAGCTTTAGGCGAGCGCTTTAATGCCATCGCAGATGCGTGCGAAGCGCAAGGGTGTAACTTTATGTATCATCACCACAATTTTGAGATGGTGGAGCTAGATGGCAAGTTGGGGCTCGAGCACATGCTGGATGCCGGTGATAAGGTTGGGCTCGAGCTAGACACAGGTTGGTGCGCTGTCGCTGGTGTTGACCCGCTGATGTTGCTTGACAAATACAGCGGCCGCATCACCCGTATGCATGTCAAAGACCGCGCCCCAGAAGGTGAAAATGCCGATGAAGACGGTTGGGCGGATGTCGGTCACGGTACGCTCGATTTTGCCAAAATTTTGCCAGCGGCAGAAGCGGCTGGCGTGGAGTGGTTTATTGTTGAGCACGACACACCCAAAGATCCAAGGCGCACAATTGAGCGCAGTCTGGCGTCACTGCAAGCGATGTGATTTAAGAGGAAGAGTAAAAAAGAGCCTCGATCCTCTTAAGCTAACCAATACAAAAGCGCCTGTAAAAAACTCGCAGGCGCTTTGTTCATGTTTAGTTATGTCAGCTAATGCTTGAAAAGATATTCGAGCCAATCAAAACCAAATTACTCGACGGTGACGCTTTTAGCAAGGTTACGCGGCTGGTCAACGTCTAGCCCAAGGCGAGCAGCAGTTTCGTAAGCAAGCAGTTGAAGTGCCACAGCATTGACCATCGGTGAGATAAGCTCATCAGTTTCGGGAACTTCAATCACATAGTCGGCGTGCTTGCTAATAGTTGTGTCGCCCGTGTTAGCGAGTGCGATGACAATGCCGTCCCTGGCTTTGACTTCTTGCAGGTTGGAAACAGTTTTGTCGTAGAGGCTCGAGGCCGTTGCCACCGCTACAACCGGCATGGTGTCATCAATTAAAGCGATGGGCCCGTGTTTCATTTCGCCAGTTGCATACGCCTCAGCGTGAATGTAAGAAATTTCTTTGAGTTTGAGTGCGCCTTCTAAGGCAGTAGGAAAGTTGATGCCCCGCCCTAAAAAGAGGTAGTCACTGTGACCCTTAAACGCCTCGGCAATTTCGGCGATGGTATCGCGTTGCTCGAGCACAGCCTCAAGTAAATTAGGTGTGTGGCGCAATGCGTAGATAAGCTCACATGCACGTGTTTCATCTAGCTGTTCTAAACGCCGCCCTAACCAAATAGCTAGAAGCTCAAACGCAGCCACCATACCCATATATGCTTTGGTGCTCGCGACGCCAATTTCAGGACCGGCATGAATGTAAACCACATCATCAACATCGCGGCTAATGGAGGAGCCTTTCACATTGAGGATGGCCAGCGTACGTGCGCCGCGTCGTTTGGCTTCGCGGAGGGCCTCGAGCGTGTCAATGGTTTCACCAGATTGCGATACGACAATGCAGAGCGTGCGTTCATTAATGACTGGATCGCGGTAGCGAAACTCACTAGCGACCTCCACCTCAACCGGAATGCGGGCGAGTTGCTCAATAAGATATTCCCCAACCAAGCCAGAATAATAGGCGGTTCCCGCAGCGGTAATGACTACCCGGTCAATGTCTTGCGGATTGAGGTTAAGCTCGAGGTGAATGTCATCACCTGTACCTGCAAAGCGCCCCCCAAAGGTATCTTGCAAAACTTTAGGTTGCTCAAAAATTTCTTTGAGCATGTAGTGGTCAAAACCAGCTTTTTCAGCTTCTTCAGCGTCCCAGTCGATGACGGCCGGTTCGCGCGTTTGCACTTTGCCTGCAAAGTCGGTAATGATGACGCGCTGCTTGGTGAGGAGTGCCATCTCGCCGTCTTCTAAAAACAGCACATCACGGGTATAGGGGAGAAGCGCAGGAATGTCGCTGGCTAAAAAGTTTTCACCTTCGCCCAGTCCAATCACCAGCGGGCTGGTCGCCCGTGCTGCCACAATCATGTCGTGATCTACATGGGACACAACCAGTGCATAGGCACCTTGAATTTGCGCCAGGGCCGCACGAACTGCGGCTTGCAAGTCGCCTTTGTAGACTTCCTCAATCAAATAAAGCACGGTTTCAGTGTCTGTGTCGGACACAAACTCGTAGCCTTTTGCTTGCAGTGCCTCCCGCAACGGCAGATAGTTTTCAATGATGCCGTTGTGAATAACGGCTAGCTTGCCGTCTTTGGACACGTGTGGGTGGGCGTTCACGTCATTGGGTTTGCCGTGCGTTGCCCAGCGCGTGTGGCCCATGCCGAGGGTGCCAGTTAAAGGCGTTTCAGACACGGCATCTGCTAGTACGCCCAGTTTGCCTGCGCGTTTGACCACGCTCAAGTTACTTGCATGAAGCTCTGGGGCAATAGCTACGCCAGCGGAATCGTAACCACGGTACTCGAGCCGCTTGAGCCCGTCTAAAAGTACATCTGCCGCTTGGCGGTGTCCTACATAACCAACAATACCACACATAAGTTAACTCCTTGAAGTAGAGGATTTTCTAAAGAGGAAGAATATATTCACGTTACATCGTATTCTTATACAAAAAATTAAGAGATGCATTGTCAAGTCATCGAACAACATCTCATATGAATTACGAAGATTGGTTCTTATCAACTAAGTCGCACAAAGCTAAATAAAATCATGCTTGGAGCTATATGGCAGTAAGTGGCCTAGCTCACATAATAGCTTAGCGAGTCAGCGTCTTGTGAACGTGCCTTGATGAATAAGATTGCGCCAACCTCAATTAAGGTGTCATCAGGAAAAGCTATTGTGATGATGCTGGTGATACGAGTGGCGTAAGTATGCCATCTTGTACCTCAACAATGACCAACGAACGCGGGATGATGCCTACGTGGTCATCCTCTGCGTAATCGAAGGTGGCAGTGGCCGCAGTAACGGGGGACATGCTGATGAGCCCGTCGCGGATGCGCTGGCGGAACTCGTTAACTTCTGTTGGGTCGCCGCCTGCTAGCGCAGCGCGGAAGGCTTGCTCGAGCACCATCATGGCATCCCAAGCATAAGCGCTGGTGGCTTTGCGTTCGCCAGTCGTTAAGCGTAGTTGCAATGCCGCAGGGCGTCGCCAGTTTTCAGCCGTGACATTGTCCAGTACTGTACGCACACCTTCAAAACTAGTAATCGCAAGTCCACTTTGCGTGTATACATTGGGATTTACATAAATTGCCCGTTCAAACCCGCGCCGCTCGAGGGCATCTAGCGCAACCCGCGTGTCAACTGCCAGCCCCCATACTAAGACCACTGATGGTTGCCGCGTCGCCACCCAAAGCGCTTTGGGCGTAAGCACGCGCACATCTGGCGGATAGCGCTCAGTTACAATCACCCGCATACTGCCCGGCGCAAGCATCCGTTCGAAGGCAGTAGCAGCAACCTCACCAAAATCACCTTCTAACCCCATAAAGCCGATGGTTTGTACGCCTTGGTCAGACATGTCTAAGAGCATCGCCCGCAGTAGCACGCGCTCGTCTGGCACAACGGTAAAAAACCAATAAGGGGACACCCACGCAGGAAGCAAGCCCAATTGACCAATGTCTTCAAAGGGCGCAAGCGTGATCACCACAGTACCTAGGTCACTGTGGGCGCGTAAAACGGACCTTGCTACCGTTTCGTGATTGCAACAAACAATGGCGTGTACGCCTTCTAGATCATCAATTAAGCTGATGGTTTGGTTTGCGTCTGAGCCGTCGTTATGGATGCTAAGCTCAACAGGAATATCATAGATAGTTCCAAGGCGGCGTACATAAGCTTCTAGGACGCGAGCTTGCGCTTGCCCAAGTTGACTGTAGCGACCTGTGAGAGGGAGGACAGCCGCCACATGTAAGCCAGTAGTTTCATCTGGGTTGTTATTGCTAGTTAGTGGCGGCGTTTCAGCAGTTGCATAAAAAAGTAGGGGAAATACAAACGCAATAATGACAAGTTGACACAACTTAAGTGAGGGCAGATGAAGCACATATCTATTGTGTACCGAAATATCTTGTCTTGCTAGTGCTATATCTTCATCTAAGCTGATAGTTGCAACCTCGACAGGTACTCGCGCACACTTGCAATAGGTAGTGGTAGCGCTTATAATTCTGAGCGCATGACGCACTGCGTCTTGCTTACCCAACCTTGGCGATGTAGCTCAGCTGGTTAGAGCGCACGACTCATAATCGTGAGGTCGAGAGTTCAAGTCTCTCCATCGCCACCAGTTAAATTTAGTAAGAAAAGCGTCACTCATATAAATTGGGGGGCGTTTTTTGCTTGTCAACATGATGATCGTGAACTTCTGATGTTGGATATTGTGCATATCAAAGAAGATGGATAGCATCTCAAACTTCGTCTGGGATTATCAGCTAGATCAGCAAATGGCATCTAAGTTTATAAAAATTTTGTAAAGCTGTCAGTACATAACATAGGTAACGTTTAAGCTTCCTGACGTTAAAATTGGCGGCTCCAAAGCCTGTGCTCTTGACATATTCTCATATAAGCATATATAGTCATTTATGGCGAGACTCGCAACCACGGCAGATGTCTTTAACGCCATCGCCGAGCCGCAACGCCGCGGCATCATCAGCATGTTGGCAGCAGGTGAGCAGTCGGTTAATGACCTCACCGAACAGCTCACGCTTAAACAACCGCAGGTGTCTAAACATCTCAAAGTTCTTAAGGAGGTCGAACTAGTAAGTGTACGTAAAGCCGGCAAACAGCGCTTCTATAGCTTGAATGCCACCAAACTCAAACCCATTCACGACTGGGTGGCGAGTTTTGAGCACTTGTGGAACGAACGCTTTGATCGCTTAGAAACCTATCTTGAAACCCTACAGTCAGAATCTACAAAAGGAGAGAAACATGACAATGACAAGTCCTAACATCCAAGACCGTACTTTTGAAGTATCCCGCAGCTTTAATGCACCACGTGAGCTAGTGTTTGCCGCGTTTAGCCAGTGTGAGCACCTTAAACACTGGTGGGGTCCCAAAGATTGGGAGTTACCTGTTTGTGAGATGGATTTTCGCGTGGGTGGGTCATGGGTCTACTGTATGCGCGGTCCAGACGGTGAAGGTGGCATCATGGAAAGTTGGGGAAAATGGGTATATCAAGAAATTAGCGTACCTGAGAAGATTGTGTCTACCGATAACTTTGTAGATAGTGATGGCAATATCCTGCCTGACACACCTGACATGCTCACCACAGTGGTATTTGAGGATGTGGACGGCAAAACTTTAGTCACTAATACAACCGTGTTTGAACGCAAAGAAGACCTGGACATGGTCATCAGCATGGGTATGGCAGAAGGTGTTGATCAAGAATTTGACAAGCTCGAGGCTTACCTGGAACAGCAATCGTCGTAAATTATCTTTCTCACCGTCATAAGTCATGGTGCAACTCAAATCATCGGTCAAAGAAAACAGGACGTGATGTCAGACAACGCACCCCCCACCCCAAACCCCGATTTAGTACCCCTCGAGCAACTCATCGGTACATGGCAAGTTACGGGCGGTACGGAGGGCATCGTACGCTACGAATGGATGGAAGGCAAGTTTTTCCTAACCCAACACGTTGAGCTCGAGCAATACGGGCAACTCACCAAAGGCATCGAAATCATTGGACACTTACGTCCGTTTGGTGAAGAACCCAGCAAACACATCAAGTCGCGCTACTACGATAATCATGGCAACACACTCGATTACACCTATGAAATGGTGGGCAGTACCCTGATAATTTGGGGTGGCGACAAAGGCTCACCTGCTTATTTTAAGGGCACATTGAGCGAGGACGGTAACTGTTTGGACGGGGAATGGGTCTACCCAGGTGGCGGAGGTTATACCTCAACGATGACACGTTTGGAAGGCACGTCACGGTGACGATATGAGAACGCTCAAACTGCAAGTCCAAACCTCCATTGATGGTTTTATGGCAGGCCCTAACGGCGAAATGGACTGGATGACACTGGATTGGAGCGATGACCTCAATCAGTATAAGTACCCCAGTAGAAATAGCTTATACTATTTTGTATGGGACGAATAAAGGTTATCGAGTTAAGCCAAGCGCAAAAAGCGGAACTGGTTAATGGCTACCGAGAAGGTAAAAGCCATGCCTATAGACAACGCTGCAAGATGATCTTGTTGAAAAGCGAAG
>JBCCOX010000226.1:0-7393 GCA_039025155.1 Deinococcota bacterium
GATAGCTCTCTTGACAAGTTGAAAGTGATATACAGAAGATATGTCTGGGTTGTCGCCGTCATCTTCTAGCGAAGCTACAGCTTTACGCATTTTACTTGCTGAAGATGACTTGATGAGCCGTAAGCTCATTACCAAAGTGCTCGAGCGGCTAGGCTATACCGTCACTGCTGTTGATAACGGTCAAGATGCCTTAGTTGCTGTTGAAGGGGCAGTAAGTAATACCGCGTTTGATGTGGTTATGATGGATGTAAACATGCCCCAGATGGACGGTCTCACGGCCACCAAGCACATCCGCCGTATGTTACCTAAACATGCCCAGCCTTATATCATCGCCCTCACTGCAGCAGCGTTTGACGATGAAAAACAAGCTTGTTTAGATGCCGGCATGGATTCTTTTTTAGGTAAACCCGTGCGCCCCGACATGCTACGCGACGCACTGACGGCCTACGAGCAAGCCCATGCAACAACAAATTCAACGGCAACAAGCAGCCCACCTTTACTAGATATGCATGCCCTTGAAGAATTACGCGCTTACAGCATCGAACAAGACATGGTGCCAATGCTTATTGGTATTTTTTTTGAAGAAGCACCCCTAAAAATCGAACACTTACGCCAAGCCTTTGCTGTCAAAGATGTTGAACAGGTGCGCCAACTCGCCCACAGTTTAAAATCTAGTGCAGCCACCTTGGGAGCAAGCCGCCTGTCACAACTTTTTGCTGATCTAGAACAAGACGCTCGAGACAACGATCTAAGCAATACAGACAGCTTGCCCGCTTCGTTTGAAGAGGTGCTCGAGCAGAGTATCGCTGCTCTTAATAAAGTCTTAATGTAAGCCGCTTCAAAACCATACTTACTCACAAAATTTACCTTGTCCAAGGCACAAACAAGCTCGAGTAAGAGTTTTGTAAGAGTTCATTGTGTACACTGCGGTTGTGGAAATGATCTCGCTCATCCTGCGAACAAGCGATCTTTTAGAGCATCTTGCATTAGAGGTTATTGTTGACGACCTCGAGCAAGACTTGAACGCTAAAGCTTGTGTTAGCCGCGAATTTACAGACGCTGGCACACGCGCGTTCATTGTGATCTACGGACAACAGTCTGCCGAGATGCTCATTGCGCTTCAACAAGCTTTTCCCCTTGCAACGAACGTCAATACCAAACATCCTTCGCTGCTTAATCTTCCGCGCTTCGCACCCATGAATATTGTTCGCAAGACGCACCTGCACACCCTTCCCCCCTCGGTGTTGCAACCTGCGTTATAGCCTAAGCTAGCGCTCCCCCTCGCTAGCTAGCGCTTAGCGTTCATTTCCCCATCCCCCTGAAGGTCAACACGTACATTGTGTTGACCTTACTTTTTTTGCCTAACCTTTCACACCACTTAGCACAACACCTTCAATAATCTGCCGCTGGAAAATAATAAAGACGACGAGTACCGGCACAATAGCAAGGGCAGACGCCGACATAATTAAGTTCCACGCGGTGTCAGCCTCACCTGAAAAAGCGGAAATACCCACAGGAAGTGTGCGCATACGCGGGGATTTACCAATAATCAGCGGCCACAAAAAGGCATTCCAGTTGCCAATAAAACTAAAAATACCAAGCGCTGCTAGGGCCGGGCGCACCAGTGGCAAGCCAATGAACCAAAACAAGCCAAACTCATGCATGCCGTCAATGCGGGCGGCGTCAAAAAGGTCGCTGGGAATGGTGGTAAAAAATTGTCGCATTAAAAACACGCCAAAGCCAGTAATTAAGCCGGGAAAAGCAATCCCCCAGTAGGTGTTCACCCAGCCGTAATCAGCAGACATGACAAACCACGGAATAACCAGCATTTCTGTGGGGACCATAAGCGTGGATAAGATTAAGATAAACACAAACGCTTTACCCGGAAAGCGCAATTTAGCAAGCACATAGCCAACTAGCGCACAAAAAAACAGCACGGTCACCGTGGTGATGGTTGCCACAATGACACTGTTTAAAAACCAGCGGGGAAAGTCGGTATTAAAAATGACCTCTTGATAATTAGCAAAGGTCCAGTCTTTAGGAAAAAAGTGATACTGGAAAATTTCGCGGTTATTTTTGAACGAACTTAAGAACATCCAGACAAACGGAAACAACATCACCACACTGCCAACAATTAGAAAAAAGTGGGCAATGAGGCTCGAGGGATTCCACCAGCGCTTACGTATCATTAGTATTCCACCCGCTTACTGGCAAATTTAAGCTGAATAAGCGTCACAGTTAAAATGAGTAAAAACAGCACCACCGTAATCGCCGCTGCATAGCCCATGCGGAAACGACTAAACGCTTCTTGATACATATAAAGTGCAATTGTGAGCGTACTGTCTAGCGGCCCACCTTGGTCAGCAAAGTTGATGTTCACCACTTGGTCAAAAAGTTGCAACGAATAAATCGTTGAAATAACAACCGAAAACACCAAAACTGGATTTAAGAGCGGCAGGGTGATGTTCCAAAAAAGCTGACCACCCCCTGCGCCGTCAATGCGGGCGGCTTCGTAGTACATTTTGGGAATACCTTGCAAGCCTGCTAAAAAGATAACAACTTGGAAGCCAAGCTGCTGCCAGATGATGAGGGCAGCTACGGAGTAAAGGGCAATATCTGGATCACCTAAAAATCGAATGGGGTCAACAGTTAAAAAGTTAATGCCCCTAGCTTCCCAAAAAATACCCCACTCAATAATGAGGGTATTAAAAATGCCGTAGTTATACGAGTACATCCAACTCCACACCCACGCCACCGCCACACCGGGGGTAATATAGGGCGCAAAATAAATAGCCCTAAATAATCCCCGAAAGCGCTTATTAGCAAGCTGAAGCAAAGATGCAATACCCAACCCCAACACCAGTTGAACTGGCACAATAATGGCTGTGTAAAGCAACGTGTTAAGTAAGGCGCGGCGAAATTTAGGCGTGCGAATAAGTTCTTGATAGTAGTCAAACCCAACAAAGTCACGCTCAGCAGGATTCACATGCCATGTAAACATAGACAACCAAAACGACTGAAACGCGGGCCAAATACGCAAAAAGACAAAAAAGACAAGGGGAACAGTTAAAAAGATATATGCCCAAATGGCTTCACGGGTGGTGAGGGACACACGGAAGCTAGGTCTAGAAGATTGCTGACTCGTGCGTGATAAGCGTGACTGCATGTGTATAAACCTCCCGCAAAGTGCTAGTGATGGTTATGTCAAGATATTGTGGCTAGGATAGATAATGTCTGATCGTAATCTCTAAAGATGGATTTTCTAAACTGAGGGACTTGGTATAAAAAATTGCCTTGCTTCCATCAACTATGTGTAAGTACAGAACTGAATGCATTTTAGATGCATCTGAGCTAGCATCACTTAAATTAGCAACTACACAAGTTAGTGATACATGCGTAGTACCTGATGGGATCTATCCTTCTCCCTTTCACCCCTTTGCTACTGACGATACATCGAGTAACTGGTTATCAGACTGTAACAGGGCTCGTGCAACTACTAATACGAAATCCGCTTATACCTCGAATAATGTCTAAAGGCATCCAACATGTCCAGCGCGGATTTCGTAGCTTATCTTACCTGCTCTGGCAGGGGTTAATCCCTTCGGGAATCAACCGGATTTGGTATAAATGTATCTTCACACGGGTATAACAGCAAAATAAAAGCAAGACATCTGCCGTTATTTCGGTCATCCTGACCTAGGCGGATGTCTATGTCCATCAACTTAATGACAAAACTATGTGGGGTTTAATGACCCCACATAGAAAGATAATTCGGGTTACTGGGTAAATTCGTCGAGTAGGGCTTGATCTTCTGCTGCAGTGGTACTGATGGCTTCTTCAACAGCCATGTCTTGTAAGAGCACTTCGTTGACAGCATCAATAATAAGCTGGCGCTGCGCAGATTCGTCTACAAAGCGGGTAGCTTCTGCGTAAGCAAGGCTGCTGATGAAAGGTCCAAACACAGGGTCTTCTGCCAGTTCTGGGTCAGCAATAAGCTCTGCGCGCGCAGGCAGTTCACCAACGATGTCTAACCACAAACGCATGGCGTCTGGTGAGGTCACAAAGTCTAAGAACTTGGCTGAGGCCTCGAGCGTTGCTTCGTCTTCAAAGGCATTAGCCGTAAGCCCGTTCATCCAGAAAGACCCAAAGTTAGCTTGCACGCCGTTGTCGGCACGCACTGGAATTTCTGCCACACCCCAGTCAAACTCGGCGGTGTTGCGCACAGAATTAATGGCAAATGAGCCGTCAATAATCATGGCCACAGTTTGCTGGGCCCGGAAACCGTCACGGTAAGCGTTGTTTTCTTGTCCGGGAAAGTCCATGCTACCTACGCCGTGTTCGGTCACCCAAGACGCATAAAAGTTAAGCGCATCAATGCCAGCTTGTTCGTCGTACATGACATCGGTACCGTCATCACTGTAGGGTTGGCCGCCAAACTGACGGGTCAAAATTTCCCGAATCAGGTGATGGTCTTGACCGCCGGGGGCAATCCCGTAACCAATTTGTTCGTAGCGAGGACCGCGCTGCTGGGTAAGTGCTTGACCGGCCTCAATAAAGTCGTCCCAGGTTTCAGGAGGGCCGTCAATGCCTGCCTCAGCAAACATGTCTTTGTTGTAAAAAATGGCTAAACTGCGCACTGCTGTAGGTAGGCCGTAGTACACGCCACCACGCTTGGCTGCTTGGGCCATAGGCACAAACTCGGCATCCACCATGGTGGCATCAAAATACTGTTCAGGTAAAGGCTCAACATAGCCTGCCCGTTCCCATGCACCTAGCCAACCATAAAAGAGCTGCACGACATCTGGCCCCACGCCAGCAGGTAAAGACGCACCAACTTGAGCTTCATAGTCGGCATAGGGGAAGGTTTCTTGAACAACCTCAATGCCGGGGTTTTCAGCTTCAAACATTTCGATGAGCTGGGCCATGGCTTCGACGCGCTCATCAAACTGATACTGCCAGTAGGTGATAGTGACATCTTGTGCAAATGCACTGGTCACAACGCCCCAAACCACAACTAATAAAACAGCTAAACCTTGCTTCATGCAGCTTCCTTTCTGGCTCGAAGGCGCTCGCGGGCGTCTACAAGCTTTTGGTGATGTTTTTGTAGTGTACCTAACTGGACGTTGAGCTGGTGTTCTGCATGCATCACCTGAGGTTTTAGTGAACTTTGAGCAGGTCCGCCGTAACCACTACGCCGACTGATAAAGGCTTGCGGTGACAGGGCATCTTGCAGGACGCTAGCAGCAAGGTGCGGGCCGCCAACAGCAACTAAATCGTCTGTTGTGGCTTCTTGTAGGGTTTGCCCTTGAGTGCGCTGATGTGCTGCTAGGCTAGCTGCAAGGTGATGTCCTTGCTGAAAACTCACATTAAAGTCACGGGTCAGCACATCCGCAAGTTCGGTGGCGGTGGTATCACTTTGGGCAGCCAGCTCAACCAGTGCAGCTTCATGAAAGTAACCCCCTTCTAAACTGGCAACAAGCAAGGCCAACCCGCCCCCAAGTTGTTTAAAGAGATTGCGCAGTGAGCCTTGAATGTCTGGCCCAAAGTCGTTGAGGTCGCCAAAGGGAATGTTGTGCTGGGCATAAAAGATAGACTGCGCTGCACCTAGTGCCCGCGAAAAATGGGTGCGAGCGTGCTCGAGTGCCACCGGGTTGCGTTTTTGCGGCATGATGCTCGAGCCTTGTACTAGTCCATCTGGCACGTGAAATAGGTGTTGGGTAGCCCAACCTAGTAAGTCACACACAAACCGCGACAGCGTAAGAGCGACACTTTGCGACACATGGGCAAGGTCGGTTTGCCAATCTGCTGACGCAACGGCGTCGTAAGTGTTGGCTACAGGTGCGTCAAAGCCTAAGAGTTTGGCGCTGTGGCTGCGCTCGAGCGGATGGCTGCTACCTGCTAGCGCAGCTGCACCCAGTGGGCAGGTATTAAGCCGTACATAAGCCTGTAAAGCCCGCTCACAGTCACGTCCCAAAGCTGCCTCAACCGCTAACAGGTAGTGCGCTAGACTAGTAGGTTGCCCCGGTTGGTGGTGGGTGTAGGCAATCAGAATGGTATCTATGTGCTGTTTGGCCTGGCTGATGAAAGCACGGCGCAACTTGCCAAGGTTGCCAATAAGCTCGAGCAACAACTTGCGGTTATACATTTTGTACACCGTCATGTCGAGGTCGTTGCGACTTAGCCCCAAGCGCAAAAAGCTCACGGTATCTTGACCGAGTTTATCCTCTAAAATACGGTTAAAGTGAAAGTACAAATCTGGAATGTCTGGGTCGTAGGCGGGCGAGCTGTCGTGTAACTCGCGCAGGGCTGTTTCTAGCTTGTCAATGCGCGCGACTTGCGGTTGTACGCTGGGCAGCTTTTTAACCGTTGCCACGTGCGCACACATGGCATCTACAAAGTAGCAGTTTAAGTGCTTACAGGCGAAACCGTAATCGGGTTTGAGGACTTGTTCTAAATAACTAGGATGCCAAGGCAAAATGTCTCCTTTGAATACATATAGTTTGAATACATATAGATGGCGGTATGACTCACGTCGTTCTCATCGTATCAAATGAGCTGCTGTAAAAAGTGGTGATGCTGTTTGCGTTGTTAGATATGCGTTGTTAGATGTAGTCGTGTCTCGTGTGTTGGCATCTCAACGTGACTTGATGAGTCCTCGAGCAACATCTACCGTCAATGCTGATGTCATCATAGGTGCGTACCTCAGTTTTGTAGGCAAGGTGTGATAACGCCTCAGTAAGACTTGCAAACACGCAGCCAGCCACGCCCTATCACGAGGATTGAGGTACGTAAGCGGATGGTTCACCAGCTTAGGATGTACCACCTCACGTACTATGCCCACCACCATCACGGCCTCTGGCACAAGTTTTAAGAGGAGTTCAGGACTTCGTGACCAAGTGTTTAAGCTAGCGTTTGCACCCTCGGTGTCTCGAGCAGGATCGGGTTCAATCCCACCTGCTGGAAATAGCAACACGCTACCGCCCACTCGCAAATGCCGCACAAGCTGTCTCAACAACGCATCCTGCCGTGAGCCTTCAGCAACATAAACAAGCTTGCCTGCTAGGTTAGGTAATGCGCTGAGTAATGGACGCTGCGCTGCCACAATGATGAGGTCGTCTCTAGGGATGCTAGCAAGTAGTGCAAGCGCGTCAGCGAGGCCTGGGTGATTGGCAGGAATGATGAGTGGCCCCTGCTTAGGGATATGCTCACTGCCCCTAGCAAACTCAGCAGCAGGCTGACTGTAGTAGCGCAGCAACTCACGTGCAGCAGCTTGTAAGCCCACACAATGTATCTGCTTATCAAAGTGAATTAACTTCGCACTAAAGGTGGTAGCAACCCGATGCACCCAAGGCTTTAGCAAACGTCCTACAAAGCTTGCTGAGCTGATCCCTAA
>JBCCOX010000227.1:0-7384 GCA_039025155.1 Deinococcota bacterium
GCAAACGCCCACACGCCTGCTTCATCTTCGGTGCGCAAGGCGTGTGCGTCAAAGTGACGCGGGCCGTCGTAACCGCTATCTTCCAGTAGTTTGACGGTAAAAAATGCCCCCTTGATATTTTCCGCACCAAAACGTAAATCTTGGTCAAAGCGGGACATCTTTTGATCGTTGAGGTCAATGTGGAATAGCTTGCCAGCATCAATTGCTTGCGCGAGTGCGTGCACAAAGTTGAGCCCGGCCATGGTGTCGTGGGCAAATTCGGGGTTGACGCCGACCATGGCTTGGTGGCTGGGCTCGAGCGTCGCAATAAAGCCCAACATTGAGCCTACTGTCGGCAAGTAAATATCTGCCCTAGGTTCATTGGGTTTAGGTTCCAAGGCAAACTTAAGGTCGTAGCCTTGATCTTTAACGTAATCACACAGAAAATTGAGGCAGTCACGAAAGTATTTGAGGCCATCAAGAGGGTTGTTCGTGGCATCAACTTCGCTACCTTCACGACCTCCCCAAAACACGTAAGTACTTGCGCCCAGTTCTACCCCAAGGTCAATAGCACGCATGGTTTTTTGCAGTGCGTAAGCACGTACCCGTGCATCTGCGGAGGTAAACGCGCCGTCTTTAAACGCAGGATCACTAAATAAGTTCGTTGTGGCCATCGGTACAACCATGCCGTGGTCATCTAGCGCTTGTTTAAATTCGTTGACGATAGCATCTTGCTCGCTGGCACTGGCGTCAATAGGCACAAGGTCGTTATCGTGCAAATTCACGCCCCACGCGCCAAGTCCAGCCAATTTTTCAACGATGTAGGTAGGTTTGAGGGCCGTGCGGGTGGGCTCCCCAAACGGGTCACGCCCGGGATTTCCTACTGTCCAAAGTCCAAATGTAAATTTATCTGCTGCAGTTGGTTCGTACATGTCACGCTCCTTTGTGATGACTATTGTCTAAGCATTAGTCACGAGATGTGGTTATGAAAGGGCTTTCACAACTGCTTAAATGAACTTAATGACACCTGCTGATGTCATCCAAGTAATGTACAGCGTCATTTAAGAGGTTACGCGCAACCATAGATTGACTGATAGAAGCATTGTATCAAGACTGCATCTGTGGGTGGCAAGGTAGCATCACTTGGTAAGAGTTTATTGCGAGACAGACCCAAGCCTTCATCCCCTAACCCTAGTTAGAAAATGATGTGCTTTACACGTCGAGCTGCTGTAAACATCAATCTGTAGGAATATCTGCTTGCATAATTTCAGTGAGGAGTGTCGAGAAAGTTTCAGGGTCGTCTAACCACGGGTAATGCCCACCCTCGAGCACACTCACAAGTGCCTCACCCATAGCTTTTAAGATAACTTCAGCTTGTTCTGGATAAGCAGTTTTATCGTCTTGACTTAGTAGCACCACCACGGGCACGCGGACGCTTGTGAGCGCGTCTTGCTTGGATAAACTCCACAGCGGAATGTCCACGAGGCTGTCGTCATCGTCGGCAATATAAAACTGCCCGAGGGCTTCCATAGTGACGAGGGCTTCGCTGTCGCTGTGCTCGAGCCGCAAGCGGCTGCTCGGCTTGGGAAGTTGGAGCGTGTCGAGGAGTTCTTTCCCGCCCACCCACATGACGGCTTGTTCCACAACCAGCGCTGGGTCGGGGTCGCCCTCGAGCATGTCTTCAGCAGGTAAAGCTTCGTCTGTATTGCCACTCATAAACGCTGCGTGGCGCTGCATCACTCTGGCTAAAAGCGGCATGTCCACCCAAGGATTGACGAGGATGAGGCGTTTGACAAGCTCAGGAGATTGCAGTGCCGTTTCCAGCGCAATTTGCGCCCCAAAACCATGCGCCAGCAAGGTAAGTGGCGGAAGCTCCAAAGCCTCAGCCACAGCCGCTACATCCTCTGCTAAGACGCTGACATCTAAACTGCTTGCCAAGGTCTCTGCCCGGCTGCGCCCAGCCCCGCGTTGATCTGCATAAATAAGCTGATACTCCTGTAAATCATCCTCCATGAGGTCCCGAAAAGAATAGCTGTTGTAACCGGGTCCGCCGTGTAAGTAGTAGATAATTGGCGCGTCAGGCGGGCCAACCTGTTCGACATAAAGTTCCGCACCATCTACCGGGATGCGGCTGGCATCATCTTGAAAAGCAACATCATCTGGTTGAGGCGTGTTGGCTGTCATGGCTGTATGCTACGTCTGTTCGGCTCGAGTTTATGTCTGCTCGAGTTTATGTAAGTGCTACCTGCTCACGTGCCCGCTTTAGCACTGGATAAAGCGCACGGTAATGCTGCCAAGACGCTACCAGCTCACCCTCAAAAGGGTCGGGGTCAATTTGCGTACGAGGGTCTGGGCTGAGGTTGGCACTGAAATTGTCGATGTCTGCATCACTAAGTGCCTTTACGGATAAGGCGGCTAAGTACGCTGCACCCCTCGCCGACGCCGAAGGTACATCCACCGGGGCAAGGGGTGTTTCGAGAATAGTTGCTAAAAGCTCTTGCCAGACACGTTGAGTTGTGCCGCCCCCAGCTAACCGCATCACCTCTGCTGAGATGCCCACGTCTTGCAACGCCAAATAACCCTCTTTAAGAGCAAACGCAACGCCCTCGAGCGCAGCTCGAGCCATATGCGACCGTTCGTGGTTAAGCCCTAAACCAACCCACGCCCCGCGTGCTTGTCCATCTAAATGGGGAGTGCGCTCACCGGATAGATGGGGGACAAAGATAAGCCCGTTACTTCCTGCTGGAACGTTAAAAGCTTCTTCATACAAAACCTCCCAAGACAGGCTGAGGACGCGCCGCACCCACTCGAGCGCAAGCCCAGCGTTTTGCATTGCCGCCATAGCAAAGTAGCGCTGAGGCCTAGCAGCGCGGTACAAATGCGTTCGCAAACTGGCGTCTACCGTGGGCGTTTCACGAATGGCGGTGATTTGGGCAGCAGTACCCACGGTAAGTTGTACAGCACCCTCGTCTAAAAGCCCGCTACCAAGTAATGCGGCTGAAGCGTCACCAGCGCCTGTGGCTACGGGGATATTTGCGGGAAGCTCGAGGTCTTTTGCAGCCTCTTGGGTAAGCTTTCCCGCAACCTCAGCCGAATCTTTGAGTGGTGCTAGATACTCTGAGTTGAGTCCCAGCGCGTCCACAATGTCAGCCGCCCAGTCGTTTTTAGTGAGGTCGTAAAGTAACGTTGCCGACGCATCTGAGGGATCAGCCGCAAACTCGCCTGTTAACTTAACGCGCAGCCAATCTTTGGGTTGAAGCGCCCATGCCATCTTCTCATAAACATCTGGCTCGTGATGTTTAAGCCACAGCAAACTTGCGCCAGCCATGCCAGTTGCCAGCGGATTAGCGAGTCGGGTGAGCATTGCTTCAGGTAATTCTCGATATTTGTCTAAAATGTGACTACTGCGTCCATCTGCCCACAGAATAGCGGGGCATAGAGGTTTACCTTCAGCGGTACAGGTAACAAGTCCATGCATTTGCCCAGACAGGCCAATCGCTTGAATATCCGTAGAATCAGCTTTTTGGCATGCTTCTTGTATAGCCTCACAGGTCATCTGCCACCATGCGTCTGGGTCACTTTCAGCCCAACCGGGTTGAGGTGCGTTAACGTCGTAGCGACGAGACGCTTCTGCGCGCACACTGCCATCTGGCATGAGGAGGAGGGCTTTAACGGAGCCTGTGCCGAGGTCAATCCCTAAAAACATAATTTCCTTAAAAACATAGTTGCCTCATATTAAATCACAAGCTTTGGTAAGCGCATCCGTCCGATCTGTTAACAAGGCATCTTTAGGCAAAATCTCAAAAAGCCCCAGCCGAGTTAAACGGCTGCGAATTTGGTTTTGGCTGCTTACAATTAGGACCTGTTTATCTGCTTCAACTGCGTCTTTAATAGCGTTTTCAATGGCAAGTGACACCGTGACATCCAGCATAGGCACATGGTTGAGGTCAAACACAACAACCTTACAATTCGCAATGGCGCTGTGCTGCTTGGCGATGGCTTTGGAGACGCCAAAAATTAGCGGACCACTCAAGTAAACTAACAGAACTTGACCCCGAGCAGCCTCGAGCAAGCGCGTTTCAACTGTAGACAAGGGCACCTCATCGTCAGCATCATTAATAGCGCGCACTTGACTGGCTTGGTACTTGCTAAGCCGTTCAATCGTAAACATGTTAGCAATAAACACACCCACAGCTACAGCCACAATTAAATCGACAAATACCGTAAGTACAAGTACACCGTACATCACCGTACTAGCACGTTTGGAGATGGTGTGTGCGCGCCGTAAAAAACTCCAGTCGAGGATGTTAAGCCCCACGTTGAGCGCAATGGCCGCGAGCACTGCCAAGGGAATCATGGCGGTGAGGCGGGCAGCACCAAGGGCGACCACCAACAGTAAAAGTGCTCTGGTAATACCCGAAAGCGCTGAGCGCGCTCCGGTTTGAATGTTCACCACCGTGCCCATAGTGGCACCTGCACCAGGTAGCCCGCCTACCAAGCCAGATAAAAAATTAGCTAGCCCCTGTCCAACAAGTTCTTTGTCCGAATTATGCTCGCTGCGGGTGAGGCTGTCAGCAATCATAGCGGTGAGTAAGGTATCAATTGAGCCCAACATGCCTAGTACCACGGCATCTATCAAGATGACGCGCCACATATCCCCTGAGAAGGTAGGCACAGTTAGGGTAGGGAGGCCAACCTCGAGCGGCCCAATACGGCGAATTACCGCACCCACCATAAGTAGTGATACGAGCGTTCCCACAAGTAGAGCAAGAAGTTGAGCAGGTATGTAACGGCGCACACGTTTAGGGGTGAACATAAGTACAGCTAGGGTGAGGATGGCAAGGACGGCCTCGAGTAAATTCGCCTGCATCACTAACTGCGGTAAAGCTTGTAGCGTACCCACAACTCCACCAGTTGGTGCACGTTGTCCCAAAATAGGCCCGAGTTGCAGCACAATTAAAATCACGCCAATCCCAGACATAAACCCAGAAATGACGCTGTATGGCATCAAGGTAATGTAACGCCCAAGCTTTAAGACACCAAAGATGATCTGAAAGATGCCAGCCAGCATCACCACGGTGAGGGCCATAGCTACACCTTGCTCAGGATGACTCGCCATCATCGTGCCTAGCACGGTTGTCATGAGCACTGTCATAGGCCCGGTGGGTTCAGAAATGAGGGTGGGCGTACCCCCAAATAAGGCGGCTACAAGCCCCACAACAATTGCACCGTAAAGGCCCGCTTCGGCTCCCAAACCAGACGAC
Source organism: Deinococcota bacterium (assembly GCA_039025155.1). Classification (GTDB taxonomy): domain Bacteria; phylum Deinococcota; class Deinococci; order Deinococcales; family Trueperaceae; genus JBCCBI01. Next base: position 5,244 of record JBCCOX010000227.1, read on the forward strand.
ACGCCAAATGTGAGCGCTAGTGGCAGGGAAACAATCGCAGTGATAACGCCCCCTAAAACGTCCTGTCGCCAATGGCGCACACTGATGGGCTGAAACCTAATGAGCCTTCCTAAACGCGTTCCCCAAACACCTCGCCAGACATTCATAGCTGCAGTCTGACACAAGATCAACGCTGACCCAATAGAGTGCGACCTTATTGTTGGATATCAAGTCAGGCACACGAGCAGCTACTACAAATATCAGATAAATAAAATACACTTTTTTGTACATAGTATCTATATCTCGGTAAGCTTGCTCACCCGCTCGAGCACAGGATGGTACATAATAAACTTGCTTGTTGCCAAGCTGTAACGCAACAACCTCACCATGCTCATGGCTATGAGACAAGTTAAATGAGCTTCAGGGTCGCGTCACATCATTGGTTCAGGTAAATCTTGTAATATGCGCGTGATCTAGGTTAAGGGGGAATACCTAGGTTGATGTGTTCATTTCTGTGGTGCTAATACCTGAAACACAGCAGCGCAGGTTAGTCACGACCGCACCACAAATTATCCCCTACTGTACTGGCAAGCAAACTGCCCACGGAGGACATGATGCCGCCAACGGTTAGCATTTTAATGAGTTGTTACAACCGCGCCGATTTAGTCGGGCAAAGTATTGAAAGCGCGCTGGCGCAAGATTATCCGGATTTTGAGTTCATTATTATTGACGATGGCTCGAGTGACAGCAGTTGGCAGGTCATCCAACACTATATGGTGCAAGATAGCCGGGTTAAAGGCTTTCATCACTCTCACCGCGGTACAGCTCACTTTGCAGACATTTATAACGACGCTCTGGCCCACGCTAAAGGGAAGTACATTGCCGTTTTAGATAGCGATGATACGTGGCCCGTTGACAAATTGCGCAAGCAAGTTCACGCTCATGAATCACTAGGGTGCGCACTTAGTTTTGGCTATTTACGCTACTTACGAGATGGTAAACTCTCCGACAAAATATACCCCGATCCAGCCTCGAGCAACCTCTCTGAAAGTGACCGTGAGACACTCCTATTGGGATTACTTAAGGGAGACTATTTTGTGTCACCCGTTACAAGCATGATGACCCGCCAAACTTTGCTAGATGCTGGTGGCTTCCAACAAGTAGACTATCTACCTGCTTGGGACTACCCCACCTATGTCGTCCTTGCCAATACGCCTGAAGGTAGTGCGTTTATTCCAGAGGTACTGGGTCATTGGCGGCAACACTCCGCTGCCCAACTCACTTGGAAAGATGCCGCCAACCTAGCTGAGGGAAGTTACCGCTTTGCTTGTGAGTTTAGTAGGCAGCACAGCCTCGGGCCCGCCTCAACCCCGCAAGCGCTATTGTCAGATCGGCGCTGCAACTGGCTTGCAGGTGCTAACTACCGAGCAGCAGTCCTCGCCTATGATACAGGCAAGTATCGGCAAACATGGCGACACTGCCAACGGATCTTTGAATTACGCAAGTGGAAGTTATTTACAAAAAGTTTAGCGATGATAGCCTACAAAACTATGCGTAAGTTGCAGCAAAACTGGCAGTCACCGAGTGAGCTTGTGTCCAAGCCAGAATAATCTCTAATAACCATGTCTTGGGCTAGCTGGGGTTAGCAAGCAACACGCTTAATTGCTCTTCAGCCTTGTTGAGCGAATAATATCAAATCCGGTTGATTCTCAAAGAATCAACCCCTGCCAGAGCAGGTAAGATACACTACGAAATCCGCGCTGGACGAGATGATGCCTTTAGGCATTATTCGAGATGTAAGCGGATTTCGTATAACACAGATGTCAAACCTCCTTTACCGGCAGCACACGGGGTGAACTCGATACTCGTGACGTGGTTGTTGCGAGTAAAACCGATACCGATGCACTCACATTTACGTTTGATGCCAGAACCTTTCAGCCAAACTTGCCGATGTGGTTTATAGTGGTGGGGGATTTTTGGAGAAGCGTTTCCACAAGTAACTGCCCCGAGCAGTTGCGCGTGCGACCTATGGGAGTAGAAGAAGGCCCACTCAGTATGGGGGGACCAATCCTAGAGTTGCTAGAGTATCAACATAGTTTGAGTGAGGCGACGCCCAAACGCCACCTTGTCTAGTGCATGTCTAACGCCAACCCCTGCCCTAC
>JBCCOX010000228.1:0-7370 GCA_039025155.1 Deinococcota bacterium
ACTAAACATGATGGCTTTGTCAATTACGCGCTCGTTCACTACGGGCAATGTGCCCGGTAAACCTAGCGAAATGGGGTCAATGTTGACATTGGGTGCTTCACCAAAGGAGTCAGCTTTGGCGGCGCTAAAAATTTTGCTTGCGGTGTCGAGAGCAAGGTGAATCTCGAGACCGACCACGGCTTCGTACATGAGGCTAGTCTAACAAACCTTATAGCGATACGCTCATACAACACCCAACCAAAGGGCATTGGGGCGTTAAACTGAGAGCATGATTAACGCGACCCTCGAGAACATTGCAGTTGCAGGCGAGGGCAACCAGTTTTTAGTGCTACTCAAGACCGATGAGGACGATATTCTGCCCATCGTCGTGGGTACGTTGGAAGCCATGTCTATTGCTGCGGGAAAACTTGGTGATGCAAACGAGCGCCCCATGACGCACGACCTCATGCTCTCTACCTTTGAGCTACTTGGGGCAAGTGTTAAACGCATCGAAATCACCGACCTTGTGGACGGCACGTTTTACGCCCACCTCATCTTAGAAAATCGCGGTATCGAGCTAGATATTGACGCGCGCCCCAGTGATGCTATGGCGCTTGCGGTGCGCACGGGTGTGCCCATTTTGGTCGCCCCTGCTGTACTCGACGAAGCCGCCCTGACAGATGTCACCGACGGCACAAGCAGTTTTGAGGCTTAGGCTGATGTGAGCTTACTCACGCGCACCTGCTATACCGCTAGTGTTGTTTACAACGGTTTAGGAACAGCCAGAGCAGACGGCGCTGTGGTGGTTCAAACGAGTGATACCCAGCGCCACATTGTTGCGGTGACCAGTGCGGCTGAAGCTATCGGGGCCTTCCCAGATGCCCAGCACGAGCAGGTTGGCTTTGCCATTTTGCCTGTTCCGGCAAGTGCTTATGTTGACCTGTGTGGCTTGGGGGCTGATGAGGTTAAAGCGTGTACTAACAGGCTCGAGCAACCCTGCTGCTACGGCTTTGTAAGTGATGACATCAGGATTGTGCGCAAGCTGCTAACCAACCCTCAACATGAGGGTGTTATCTATTGGCAAGCACCTCAAGTCACCCTCACTGGTGACACCTCAGCTTGGCTTATGAACCTTGCCAAAACGCTTAATGACCTTCGGCAACTTACACCAAATCAGCTCCAACTAGGGCTTTGTTTAGCATTGCCTTACCTGAAGATGGGCGATGCTAGAAGGCTTTGTCATTATCTGACGCAAACTCAGACACCATTACAACTCAACCTGCGGCAAGCTTCTGACCTCACTAGCTATTTAGCTGATCCGGGTATACAAACGCTTCTCACTGTAAACCCTAGTATTCACTTGCCCGTTAATATTGGCGCTGACGATGATGCTGCGCTCGAGGCCGTCATCACCCACCTCAGCAAACACACGTGTACGGTTATTTATTGCCCTCATGATTATGTGGGAGATGCTCGAGCGCGTTTTCCATGGGAGAAATTTATGTCGCAGGGTGTGGAGGTTGCGTTTGGTAGTGGTGACGCTATTGAGGTTGGGCTCGAGCAACTTGTTCACAGTGCCCAGCAGCAACAAGGAACGCACGCTAGCCCCCTCGCCCTCGTGCGCGCCGCTGTCAAAGGTGGCTACCGCGCACTGCAGATGACACCGCCTAGGTTTATACGGGGCGATTCAGCAGACGGTTTAGTCTTTTGGCAAGGCAAAGGTTCATAACAAAGGTTTGTAACAAAGGTTGACCTCTCATAGCAATCACGCTATAGATTGATGGACCTCAAGTTCAGATGATGTTGCTAAGCACCCTATAAACGGTGCTGACCATATCAACATCACGTGGCATCACACCCAGTCAAGTTTGAACGCTGATTTTTCTCTCCCTCCTAGTTTCATTAACCTACTAGTGTTGTAATCATACGAAATCCGCTTATATCTCGAATGATGCCTAAAGGCATCCTCTCGCCCAGCGCGGATTTCGTAGCTTATCTTACCTGCTCTGGCAGGGGTTGATTCCCGAAGGAATCACCCGGATTTGATATCAGTTAGGCACAAAACCTTTACCCACAGGGCATTTTTTGTTGTGTCTAATACCCCGCTGGGGTATGACAGCACGTAACGTACAATGTAAGACATGATTCCTAGGCGTACTCGCCTAGATTAGATGTTAGTAGAAAGACTTTGTAAGGAGGCTATCATGGCAGAAAACACAGTTGAATTTACAGATGCTAACTTCCAAACCGAAACCCAAGAGGGTTTGGTCCTCGTTGACTTTTGGGCACCTTGGTGCGGCCCTTGTCGTATGGTTGGACCTGTTATTGAAGAAATTGCTAACGACTATCAAGGCAAGGTTAAAGTTGGCAAGCTCAATGTTGACGACAACCAGCAAACTGCAATGAACTTTCGCGTTATGAGCATCCCCACGGTTATGTTATTTAAAGACGGTCAGCCCGTTGAAAACATCGTGGGCGCGCAACCCAAGCAAAACTACGCTACCAAACTCGATCAACATATTGGTACACCTGCTTAAGCGGGCACTACCAACAGAAAAAAGCTAGGGCCAGCACCCTAGCTTTCTTTTTTGCCAAATTTGTGGCGAGGCTACTATCAGCAAAACCTTAGCAGCCTCACATAATACCAAATCCGGTTGATTCCTTCGGGAATCAACCCCTGCCGGAGCAGGTAAGATACACTACGAAATCCGCGCTGGACGAGATGATGCCTTTAGGCATTATTCGGGATATAAGCGGATTTCGTATAAATTGATGTTTACCAGTCAATATTGAGAAGTCTGTAAACGTAGATACCTTCGCCGGACAAAATCTCACTGTAGCCTTCGCCGTAGGTAATATAATCCGCCAAAATGTAGAGGATGTCTGGACCCATTTCAGCAAGTTGGAGGAGCTGACTAAAGCTAGGTGGCTCCACCATAGGCATGTCTTCCATCATCATGTCGCCACTACTCATGACAGACAGATCAAACGCACCCTCACCAAAACCTGCAAAACTGGTGGCTTCAACCCAGTAGGTCACACCGGGTTCAACCGTGAACACAAGCTCAGACACAAAGCTGCTCATTGACACGGCGTCAAAGTTGTCGTCGTTTTCAAATACGTACTCTTGCGTACTGCGGTCAATGATGTAAAGCTGGGTATCAAACTCATCACTGGTCATAGTGACGGTGATTTCGTCGCCGGGTGTAAGGCCTTCTAGTGCGTAGTAGACACTGGTAGGTGCGTCGTCGCCCATGGCCATGTCGGTCATCGTTGAACCCGCAGAGACGGTGAACGCGCCGCTCCCAAAGTCACCAAAGGCAGCAACCTCGAGCCAGTAAGTTACACCTGCTTCCACCGTAAATTCAATTTCTGAGGTGGTTGTATCTGGGTTGTCGTCATTTTCAAACAGATAAGTTTGGCTGTCCCGGTCAATGACGTACAAGTAGGTATCAAAATCATTACTCGTGAGGGTTACAGTGACTTCATCACCAGGGCTAACACCTTCTAACACGTAGTAAGCAGCCCCACCGGTCTCGAGCGTGCCAGCAGCTTCACCGCCGAGCGTGAGCACTTCAGCAATCATGGCAGAGAGGTCTTCAAATTGCTCACTAAAGCTGTCAAAGGTCATCTCAAAACCGCCATCATCACCAGAAACCTGACCTGAAGCATCTGCAGGTAAACTGAGTGATGTTGCCGTAACAGTATCAAGGTCAACAAGCTGCTCACTAAAACTATCAAACGACATGGGACCCATCATGGCCATTTCTTGTTCTAAAGCAGTGAGTCCTGTTGAAATCACAAATGCAGCAGGCTGAGTAAATAAACTCAGCAAATTAGCACTTTCCTCCAGTTGTGTGGCGCTGTCGGTATAGATAAACGACACGCTGTTATCTGCAGAAGCAGCTTCAGCAGCACGGAAGTCTGGATTTGCAGAAATACCGTCGTACTCGCCATCAAACGTATCGATGATATCAATAGCAGCAGCAGCAGGCGAGGCAATTACCAGATGATCATCAACAAAGGTTAGGCCAATATCTGTCGTTGGGCCAAAGCGGTAGCGCTCAATCTCGTAACCTTCATACTCAAAGCTGTCAACGACGATATCGCCGTAGACCATACCAAACACCTCTTCAGCGTCGTCAAAGTCGGGCAGCATGGTGAGTGCTTCAACCAACAGGGGTACAAATTCCGCAAGTTCGGTGAGGCCAGCTTCAGCGGCTTCAGGACTGCTTACCGGAATTAGCGTGGCTGCGGCTGGGTTGTAGATAAGCGTGCCCAGCTCGCTGCTAACGGGTTCAAAGACAACACTGTGAACGCTATCGCCCATCCAGTCAAAGAGTGCTGTGTCTAGGTTGATGCCCAACATGCCATCTACAAACGCGACAATATCAAACGTACCAATGTAGGGTTCAAAGGCATTAACCCAGCCTTGTGTGTAGTCAAAAAAGGCGGGCAGGTAGTTGTACTGAGAGCTTACAGCAATGCTCCAGTCCGGGAAAAGATCAGGTGTGCTGATGGCACAGTCTTCACATAGTAAAATGCTGGCCAGTTCAGCATCGCCACCTTCGGGATCAACGGCGACGAGGGATTCAGACAACAAGCCGTCTTCGGTATTGCGCACATTGCCAGCAACGCCACCAAGGGTGCGTAACATGGCCACGGTACGCTCCACAGCAAGTTGTTCTTCAGGTTGGCTGGCAAACATACCGCCAAAGTTTTCAGCAATGTCGGCGAGTGCTTGTAAGTCAAGTGACAAGCTAAGTCCGCCGCTTGTAAAGGTGTCGCTCACAAGCTGTGACAAGCGGCTGCTTGCCATGCTGGGTTCATCTGAGCCAGTCGCCAAACGCACCACAGAGCGGGTTGTTTCAGGTTCAGTACCAATAACGAAGAGGTCACCTACGCTGCCTACAATGAGCGGCAGGTCGCTACCATCACCAAGGACGACCAGCGTTGTATCACCTTCCTGCAAAGTTGGTAGTTCGCCGAGTTCAGCTTCAGCGCAGCCAACCAGTACAGCTTGGAGGTCGCTAGCACTAGCTGCCATCTCACCACTGAAACGGCTTAGGGCAGTCATGGCTGGCACAGGGCTGAACGGGCTCATGCTGACGGTTAAGAGGGATTCATCACCTACGATGGGGAGGCCGTTGTTGAAAAAAGGCTCGAGCCCTGGACACACAGCGATAGCCTCACCGATGGCAAACTCAATTTCCTCGAACATACTGCCCAAGTCATCAAAGTCGCCACTGTTGTCGTTAGCCGCTGCATACTCTACAAGCTGGGTTGCGGTAGCTACCGCTTGTTCCCAATCTAGGCTAGCGATATCGGACAGCAAGTCGTTGGCATAAAACTCGTCATAACTTGCCAAACCTAAACTGAGAATGGTTCCACTTGGGGCGACGTCAGCGAGGGGCTGTGCCTTCGCTGGGCTTAGTGACGCTGCTACAACAACAGCCATCACACTTGCCAATATCCAATGTTTCATATTGCCTCCTAAGGCGATTTGTTTCGGCGCACACGCCGACCGTATGTTCAACACGACCTGCCATAAGCACCTGTACAGTTCTCTGCAATCGCGCTACGTCTGACCGTGCAGTACCTAATCATGCTAGTGCGCAGTGTAGCCTATGCGTTTTTGAGAGCTAATCTCAAAGACTTCTTATCCACGAACTCTGGCAGAACTCTAGGCAGGGTACTAGTAGACAGTACGAGACGTGAGTGACCCGTGAGTGGGGCCGCCAGCATCATTCGGACGTGAGCACATTTATATGCTCTATTCGTCTATATGCTCTATTCGTCAATGCCAGCACCCTTTGCCGACCAAAAGTTAAGCCTGCTGTCCTGCTTATATCCAGTCAGTTGAGCAAGCTCTCATTCGTTGCACGCTACACAGTATAGGGATATCGTCTGGTGCTGGCAACGTCTGACAGTATGGTAGGTGATGCTCCCTAGGGTACTGTTCCCCGAGCTACTCAGGAACTCTTACTGGTCTATTGATACTAGTCTATTGAGCCTACGTCAGCAAAAATGCTGATTAGCACCTAAATTTGCTAGTCATGCGTCGCAAAATCATGGCCAAGTTGTACAAAACCACACCAATATCCACTAACTGCGTACAAACACGGTCACGCCGTAACACTATTGTAGACGCAGCTCCCACAAGAATGCGTGAAGGCAAGATGAATAATGCCTCTATTCAGCTGAACTTTGTTAAGGCGTACTGAAATCTCGATCTGCGGTTGGCTAACTTACGGGGACCGTTTCTACACCTTCTGGCGTAATGAGCCAGACGACCTCAGGAATGTCGCTCGAGACAAAGCGAATGCGGTAGTTTTCAGCCGTAAAGTCCTCGAGCACCCAGCGCACACCTTGCGGCAAACTGAGGTCAACCAGCACGTTGGTACTATAGCTACCGTTTTCTAAGAAGTTGAGTTGCATGCGGTGCCACGCGGTGTCTACAGTTTGAATAATCTCGTTGGCAGCAGGGTTGTTGATGATGATGACGCGGCGGCCACCACCCTGAGCTGAGGTTGTGCTCGCTGTGCTTGCCCGCGGCGCGCAAGCGCTTAAACTTGCCACCAATAAGGTTCCTAAAATAATGAGGCGCTTTTGGTCCATGGGGTTAGTGTATCTGATTTATGAGCGCTCGACGTTAGGTTTTTCTACCCGTCCGTTTATGTATCTGCTCACCGTTAGCGACACCTAGGCATTGCTAGCACAATTATAACGCCAACCTAGCCATCAACATAGCTTCGGTCATGGGTGCTGATGAGCAGAGCTTCATAAAAAACTCGCCCTATGCCAATGAGCCATAGGGCAAGTTAGGTCAATTGAAAATGTCAACTGAGGGTATATTAATTGGCGAGTGCAGGTATGTCCGGGCGGGTTGGGTTAAAACTAAACCCATCAGCAGCAGGTTCCACGTAGATAGTGTCGCCTTCTTGCACGTCCCCAGCAATGATTGCTTTGGAAAGCGGCGTTTCAATAAGCTGTTGAATGGCCCGTTTGAGCGGGCGCGCGCCAAACATGGGATCGTAGCCAACGTTGGCAAGGTGTTCCATAGCTGCTGTTGAGAGTGACAAGGTCATGTCACGGCTAGCTAGGCGGCCTTGTAAACGCTGAAGCTGAATGGCGGCAATACTTTGCATGTGGTTGCGGTCCAGCGCGTGGAAGACAATGGTGTCATCAATGCGGTTGAGAAACTCTGGTCGGAACTGCTGTTGCAATAACCCAAAAACAGTCTGTTTGATGCCCTCATAGCCTTCACCTTGGCGGCTTGCCTCCAAAATCTGCGGGCTGCCAATGTTGCTGGTCATAATCACAACCGTGTTGCGGAAGTCTACAGTGCGTCCTTGCGAATCGGTGAGGCGGCCGTCATCGAGCAATTGCAA
>JBCCOX010000229.1:0-7339 GCA_039025155.1 Deinococcota bacterium
ACCTTATCTGACCAGCAAGATACTGCCTCAGTAGCTGCTCCTATATCTGCTGACCTACCCGTAGCAAGCAAACTTAACCTGCCAAGTCACCTGCGTGTTATTAGCAATCAGGCGATTACAGACTTTTTTGGCAGAAACGTCTGGCCACATGAATATTACAGCTATCAAGCTGCGTTTGACATCAACCACAGGATTTCACATCCCCAAGATTTGCCGCAGGAGATGATCTATTTAGGTGAGATGCTAGCCGGCCAGCGTGACCATTACCGCATGGAAAAACGCTACATTCACGCGGACGGCAGCGTGCGCTGGGGCGACATCAACTGCAATATAAGTAGTGACGAGCAAGACACCTTTGTGATGTTTGTATGCACTGTTCAAGACATCACCGAAACTAAACGCGCGCAAACTATTTTGCAACGCGCCCTCGAAGAACGCGCGCAAAGCGAGCAAAAATTTCGCACCTTTTTTGAAGAAAGCCCAACGCCTTGTGTGGTCATTAGCATGACACGTCCACCACTTAGCATCTTGGCAGAGGCTAGCAACACGCCTTCTAGTGCCGAGGTGGAGGTACAAGTTGTCATTAACAAAGCTTTTAAAATTTTTTTAGGCTATAGCGAGTGGCGGCTTCATAATGTCCCCTTTGCACACGCTTACAAAATTGCCGAAAGCATTTCCCACCCGGATGACTGGACCGACGAAAAAACATATATTCACCAAATGTTGGCAGGTGAGCGCACGTATTACAGCATGGAAAAACGCTACATTCACGCAGACGGCAGCATACGCTGGGGCAACATGAACAGTATTGCCATGCACGACAGTGACGCCAACTTTGTGATGTCTTTGGGAACAGTCCAAGACATTACCCAAATTAAGCGGGCAGAGCTTGAACTCAAAACAACCTTAGGGCAGCTCGAGCAAGCCTATGAAGACGCCGTACGCGCGCTAGGGCTCATGCTCGAGCACCGCGACGATGAAACCAAAGGCCACACCGACCGTGTTACCGACTTGGCCTTACGTATGGCAAACGCACTAGGACTTAGCGAGCACGAGCAAACAGCTATAAAATACGGGGCATACTTGCACGATATTGGCAAAATTGGCATTCCAGATGCAGTTCTGCGCAAACCGGGGCCACTCACACCCGATGAATGGCAACTTATGTGCCAGCACCCTGAGCTAGGGCATGGTTTTGTCAAGCAGTTGTCGTTTTTACCCCAAGCAGCTAGGGACGTTGTGCTGTACCACCACGAACACGTCTCTGGGACAGGCTACCCTCACAATTTGACAGGTTACGAGATACCACTTTTGGCACGTATTTTTGCAATTGTAGATGTGTACGACGCACTGACCAGCGAACGCTGCTATAAACAGGCATGGTCACACGAAGCCGCCTTACAAGAAATTCGCGCGTTGTCGGGAAGTCATTTTGATCCTGAACTCGTAGCAGTTTTTATGACAATTTTTTGATCAACTGCTGTGAATTACGGTTGTGTTACCAAGTTGTGTTACCAAGTTATTGAAGTTATTTACGGGGCTGTTTAGCGTCCTCGAGCACCATGGAGCTTGAACGCACAACAAGCTCGAGGTCTAACTCATCGAGCAATTGTTGCCAGATACTCGGCGTTTTCCCAGACACACCACGCAAGACGTTGCTTAAATATTGACGACTTACCCCAATTTTAGCAGCCAGTTGACTTTGATTCATATCGCGTTTAGCAAGTTCATCACGAACTTGCTGCCTGATGACATCGTTCATTGTTAAGCACCATACCTCGCTTACCATAAAGTTCTGGTTTTGTAAATAAATGGGTTTACAATACCGCATTCAATGTAAAACATTTAACAACGCACCTCCCAACATTGAGAATTGCCGTCACAATCTGACGTTACGGCAAGTTTCACATGATAATTTTGTATTGAGGTTTTGAAACTTTTTTACCTCAGGCTGGTAGTTTATGCGATTTTACATCTCACGATATTTATAACTAGACAAAACGTTATAACGCCCTATCCAATACGTCTTAGCTTAGAAGTTACAGCGCTACCATTCGCTACAAATCATGAGCGTTCCCTAAGTGTATTCACATAGGCATACAAGGGACTTGTGTACAGCACGACGGCATTACTTTTCCAGCGACACTTTGTTACATGTATAACAGGAGCCTTACATCAAATCCGTAGACTATCAAAGAATCACCTCCCTGTGGTGGTGAGAACAATGATTTCCAAAGAAATCATTCGGGATACGAAAGGATTCTGTATTACCTCACCAAACTGATTTCACGACAAAGATAATCTCTAGAAACTACACTAGAGATTGCCTTGAGGCATTAAATACAGTGATGAGTTTGTTTTACATCTACCTTAGTCAGGCAGGATGACACATGATAGATACAATCTGCTACGTCAATTTTGAGTCAACACGGCGTCAACCCTTGCAGGCTTTACGTCGTTCACCTTGGAACCTTACAACCAACTTGTTTTGACCGACGTGACTCAGTGATCCCTACCGGACAAAGATACTGGCTTCATCTGCTTTGGCTTTGAGGGTTTGGGTAAGTTGTCGGCTGACCTGCTCGGTAATGTTGTGGGCTAAGTCTTTGTCTTGCTGCAAGGCTTCAGCAATGCTGGTCTCGAGCTTGTCCACCATGCTAGCTTTGGGCGTTTCAATTTGCTTGCTACTGAGTAGCCCTCGCCGTAATGCTAAAGGTAACTTGCGGGCGCGAAGCCAATCGTTAGCGGCGTCTCTACCGCGAAAAGTCGCAATTAGACTTACTACAATCGCCAGCGGGAGCGACACCAAAAAGCCACTAAACGCATCCAGCAAGGTAAACACCACAAGGCTCGAGACAATGGTCACCACACTAAAACTGCCAAACACCAGCGCGCCCATATCTGGCTGACCCAAGGGACTTTTAGCTATGTCGTCTGGGTTGTAGGTGATGTCTAGCTCGAGCACGTCTGCAGGCACGTTATAACGCTGGCTGATGGCTTGGGTTTCAGCGTTCAGATCATCTTTTACAGGCGCAAACCACGCGCTAATATGCTCGTTGAGCTGTGTTTGTGCGTCAGCCGTTGCCAGATACCGCTTGGCGTTGGCTTCAAACGCCACTGGCAAGTCGTTTAGCGTGTCAAGTTCACCCTTGCGCCAGGCATACTGGGCGGGTTTAAGGGCGTTGTGAATGAGCGCCTGCGCCAGCGGTTTAGCAAGTGCATAGGGCAGTTCAGGTAGATGCTCGCCAATGCGTGCAGGCAGGTGCTCGCGGGCAAAGGTTTCAATATCTGCCTGAAAGCGGGCAATGCGAATGAGCGATTTACCGTAGAGGGCGAGGCCTCTAGCGATGCTGTACTCGGGTTCGCTATCACGTTTTGGGGCTAGGCCTGCAAAGACGTGCTCACAGATGTCGTGAATAAAGCCAATACGGGAAGGGCCACCAGTTAGCAGCACTACCCGAGGCATGAGGTTATCTGTCTCGAGCCTCTTGTACACATTGCGCACAATGTCTTCCAGCGCAAGCGGAAATGACCGCCCACCTAGTGCCTCAATAGGGCGCGCCAAAATGGCATCCATCGCAGCTTTGTCTAAAGCAACCCGAAACAAAACTTGCCCTTGAATGTCTTCAATGGCTTTGTAGGGCGTGCTTTCGTACCAGTCCGGATGCGAAAAATAAGACTCTTTGGCTTTGCGGCAGAGCATCTCACAGCGGTTGCGGTAAAGCGGCGCACGTTCAAAAATAGCCTCGAGCATGGCCTTATCGTCTTGTTGCTCGAGCGTGTGGGCAAAAATAGCTTTGTCTAAATAAGTTGCACCGATGTCATCACCGCTGTCGCCAATGGGCGTATCTTCCATCCCACGAACCAGCGTAAAATCGGTCGTGGACGAGCCAATATCAATCACCAAAACCGAATCTTGCAGTTCGTCTACACTAAACATGTTGCGATGAACGGCGTACATAAACGCAGCCCGTGACTCGCGCACCACCTGCACGTCATCTAGCCCCATGCCGTGAATAAAGTCTTCGTAGCGCGTGCGGGTGTCTGCTGACCACCCCGAGGGACAGCCCACCACAAAACGCAAGGCTGGCGAGAGGGTCAGTTGATGGGTTTCTACAAGGTGTTCAACAACTGCCTGCACAAAATCGGTCATCACGCGGCGGTAGCGCAAGTCGTCTGAGGGGCGCGCTTTGAAGCTGATGTCAAGTTCGGTCACATCCGCCACCTCGAGCGCCCGCTGACCAAGTACCCGCCGTCCCTGGGCGTCTTTGCCCACAGCCGTCACTTGGCTTTTAGCACCGTACAGCTCGAGCATCGCCGGTTCACTATCGCCACTGATCCAAACCCGTGCTAGGGCACTTTCACCGTGCCCTAAATCAAAGCCAACAATTTCCTGAATGCGGTTGAGGGCGTTGCCAGTTTCAGCCGTTACATCAGAAGGCGTAGGTTCAGGTTGCATGTCGCGAGTAAAATCATCGTTCATAGTTGGACAACATCGTTTCTAAAAGCCAGTAATATAGTGTTTCCACGAGTAACTGCCCCAGGCAGTTGCGCGTGCGACCTAGGGGAGTAGAAATAGACCCACTCAGTGTGGGGGAACTAATCCTGGAACTGCTAAATACTGAGAGAGTTTCTAAAGAAGTCATCAGCTTAGGTCATCACATTCCATCAAGACACTAAATTAAGATCATGCAGAGGTTTGTGGTTCAATGACGCGGCCACGTAAAAGCAGCTTACCAGAGGCGTCGACCACCGCTGGGCGCAAGGTGCGGTAATCACGACTCGTTGGGTCGAGACTAGGTTCTAGTTCAAAGCTATCGCGTAGGTTGTGAACGTCAATCTCTGTGTGGTCAAGCAGCTCGAGCCCATGTCGTTTTAAGAGCGCCCGCACGTCGCTGCTGCGGGCCAGCGCCAGTTCAGCTTGGCCACGTGTATTTGCCTCAGCAAGACCTTGAAACAACTCTAAAACATCTGTTTGCTCTACAAGTTGGGGGCTAGCTGCAGCTTGTTGGACTGTCTTGGGCGTCTCATTAAGCAGTTTGACGAGCCTGTCAAAGCTGTCACAGACTTTGGTGAGGCTAGCAAGCATCATATCGACATCCACCCGTACCTCTTGCTGCAACTGCTTTGGTGATACGTCGGCATCTGGATTTGCCGCTTGGCGGGCAGCGGGCGCAACGGAGATATAACCTAGAAACGCCAGCAAGCCGATGGCAATAAACAGCAGTGGATCGTTGGGAACTTGCAAGATCAAAAATAGCAACAAGATGATGAACACAAGCGCTTGCGCTAGTAAACGCCCCGGGTTGAGCCCGCGCAAACGAGCAAAGCGCCTTAACACCGGCATATCAATGCGTAACCAAGCGCGTTCATCTGTTTCACTGTAGGGCCGCCACAAGGCAACTTGATTGGCAGCTAGAGCGTGCTCGAGCCCTCGCAAAAGTAGCTCTAAAAGCAGCGAGGTTTGCTCCACCTGACCTGCTGGCACATCCTGCAGGTAGTCTTGCCCCAACCGCTTAAGCACGTCTTGACAATACTTTACAGCTTCTTCTACAGGTTTACCGTCTAGCGCACCACGCAGTGCTTTGCGCTCTTTGTTCAACCGAGTTAACAGCGTTTGTTTCATACCATCCTCAACTCGTCACAATGACCAAATACAGAAGTTTATCTGATACATCATCACATCTGACACATCATCACATCAGGTCATCAGGTTGTACCACAAGGCGCAGGCGTACCACGTTAGTAACGTAAATACCTAAATCAGCGTGTTGCTACAAGCATGTTGCTAGAATCATGTTGCTACAATTCTAGGGTGAGTCTTTTAGCGCACCCCGTTTTGCCCTTTCCGGTAGATGTGCCAACCACTGTACGCGCAGACATTTACAAATTTACCTCAGCAGATACCCATTTTGCTTTAGATAGTGACTTGCCACGCTACAGCCGCGCTGTGCTGTATGCCCTCACTCAGCATCTTCAGCAAAGCCGCTGCATTGTAGGGAATGATGCTGATGGGCTCACAGCAACCTTCTGGCACGTTCTTAGTGTGCTTGCTCAAGAATATCCAACTTGGTTTGAGGTTCAGCCACAAGCGTATGTATTTAAAAATTATCTTTGGGGCTTTCAACTCGTGGGTGGGCAGGTGAGGCGCTTAGATCAGCCGCCACGCTTGAATCATCATCTAGCTGAGGAGGTGATTAGGTACCTCGAGCAACGCCCTGCGCCCCTTGCTGACGCACTGCGGCTCAGCGTACAAGAAGATATTGCCATCATCCAGCGTCAACCTGAACCTGCTAAAGACCAAGCTGAGGCCCTACTTGTCTGTTTACCCAGCGGTTGGGACCCAGCTGAAAAACTCGGGCAGGACTTTAGTACTATTCACCGTCCGGTTGCCCACAGTGACCGCCTTGCCAAATCCCACGCCAACCTCAACAAAGTACTGTTTAACAAACCCTTTAAGCGCTTTGTATGGAGTTTGGTTACAGATGATGTGCTGTGTCACAACCCGGCACTGCACACGCAACCTGAGCTAACTGAGGTGAGGCTCGAGCAGCTCTTTTTTCGCAGTGAACGACAAACGTTTATCCCCCTGCCTAAGCTTAACCGCTACGTGTTTACAATTCGGGTATACAGTACGCCGCTGCTTGAGGTGTTGGCTGGGGATGTGGACAAGGCAAAGCGGCTCGAGCAAGCCCTCGCCAGCATGACGCCCGCACACCTTGCCTACAAAAACCTCACTTACATGCGAGATGAGATTATCTACCGCTTACAGGAGTATCACCTTAACCAGACAAGCGCGTAAACTGAATACATGGCACAGCCTGTAAGTTTGCAGTACATTCGCAACCTGTTTGGCGCAACTATCTTTGAGCGCGGCAAAACCTACTACAACGGCGGACATGTTGGCAAGCTGTCCTTAGCGGGTAGCAAGCTCACAGCCTCGGTTCGTGGTAACGACGTTAGCCCCTATAAGGTCACCGTGACGCTCAAAGATACAGAGCAGGATAAAGGCAGCTCTAGTGAAGTGAGTAGGGCAAGTTGCTCGTGTCCTTATGAGCGTGAATTTAGCGATTACTGCAAGCATATTGCGGCGGTGCTCTTAAAATATCATCACAACGGCGCAGATGAAGACAGTAGTGACCTAGCTGACAGCCTTGTTGAGGCCTTGCTCGAGCTACCTGCGCACGACCTGCGCGCCGTTTTAGCAAACACGTTCAAGTATCAACCCGACATTGTGAACCCTTTGTACATCCAACTGCAACAGCACACCCACAGTACAGCCAACACCCAACCCAACACCCAAACCAAGACCCAATCCCAAGATGCAAGCAATACCGCC
>JBCCOX010000230.1:0-7336 GCA_039025155.1 Deinococcota bacterium
AAGTGCTTGTGTGGACCCTGAGTTAAAACTGGTCCGCGGTGCATGCGGGCGGCGTCTTGTACAAGGGATAGTTCTTTAAGGCGTAGCGCCGCCCCGGTAGCTGCCACAATGATATCTGCATAAATACTGTGTTCACCTGCGTGCGCCAGTTGCTGGGTTACACAGCGTTCAGGCCTGCTGTTCTCCAAATCGAGCTGACACCCTGACCAGGCGTAAAGAAGTTGCACACCACGCCCGTCGGCCACCGCTGAGCGCACCCTAGCACCCAAGCGCACCTCAACGCCGGCTGCACAAGCGTCTTGTAGCGTCACCGGCATAATGCTGGTTGGACGGTAGCGGTTTAGCTGACGCAACCGTTGTGCTTGAGGGAGCTCACAAAATTCGCGCATGAACGATTCGGTAAACCAATGAGCAGCGAATGGCAGAGTTTGGACGGTTGGCTGCTGCGCTCTAACTAATAGCGTGACCTCAGCACCAAGCTGGGCGGCGTGGGTGGCTGTCTCCCACGCTGATAAGTTGCTCGAGCCCACCACCACAACCCGCTTACCCGCGACATTATTCAGAGCGGTGTTCTTTGCAGATGGTTGCAATGCCAACGCCTTACGTTCTGCTGGCAGATGTTGCCACCACCACCAACTGCGCGGCGCTTGGATGTGAGGTAGCAAGCCCGTTGCCAAAATGACAGCTCGCGCCCGTACACAATTGCCATCAGAGGTTGTGATGTGCCAGTGTGAGCCGTCGTGCTCGAGCCGCTGCGCTGCTTCAGGTATGAGGTAGTCTACTGCCTTCGACTGCTCAGCCAGAGCGTTAGCATAGTGCCAAAAAACACGTCGCTCAGCGTGTTGGCGTGGCCAGCAGTCACCTCGAGGATGCTTTTGCTGCATGTCCTGCAAGCTGTAAACATTTGCAAGTGGGCGGCTACCGTCTTCAGCCACAAAGTTCGCCATGCTGCGGCGACTGTCACCAAGGCTAAAATCCAACTCTCGTGGACTGCGTAAGTGCTTAACTGAGGCTATGCCGTCAGGGCTGTACAACGGCAACCACGACGATGCCGGATCGAGCAAACAATAATCTGTAAACCCGCGGTCTTGTAAATAGAGATGAGCTGCCAGACCGTGCGGGCCGCGTCCACCGATGATACAGAGATTCACGTCAGCAGTAACGCGATTAGATCGAATATTTGTTGTGGATTGGGTGTTTGTTTGAGATGCTGTCATTTAATCAGAGGCTTTGAATAGGGTATGAGGTGCCTAGGCAGAACAGAGTTTATGTGTCTATCCATCAGTCGAGATTTCCAAACTTAATGATAATGGATTCTCGTTATCAACTGAGTAACCTACCAAGTGGTTTTACCCTTAGTCAGGCTTGACTATGGTGATGTGAGGTTGAGTTAGATTGGTGTTACATTTGCAATGGTAGAGCTTGCCTTTTAATGCTGAAGCTCATAGTGTTGGGCAAGCGAGTTTTATTGTATGGAACGGTGAGACTAAATGTCTCGAGCAAAACACCAACATGTAAAAAGAACTCAGCTAGTTGCCCATGAGATACAAAGGAACATATCATAACTCTTTGTTTGTAAGTTGTTTTATGTGTTGCTACTTTTTTTATTTCCTCGTGGAAAACCACCGTTTCTAACGGTGGTAATGTCTGTTCGGTTTAACCTCATTTATCCTTTTCAACATGTGTCCGAAGGACTCCTTGGAAAGCCACCTCTTCTAGAGGTGGTTCTTTACTTCTTTTTCAGCACCTCATTTCACTTTAGTTTTAACAGAAACCGTTGTTTTTGTGGCTTTGGACGTGGCATTTGAACGCGGTGTAGCTAATTGCACCCAAAGCGATTTGAAGACATAGACTAGTAAAAACAGGGTACTCATAGTTAGAACAATTGACGCACCAGACGGCATATCCATGTAGTAGGAAAGATAAAATCCAGCAAGTCCACCTAGAATACCGACGATGGTGGCAACAATCATCATGTGATGCAGTCTGTAGGTAAGCAACCTTGCAGTTGCAGCGGGGGTAATGAGTAGCGCCAGCATGAGTGCGATTCCCACAGCTTGCAAACTTGCCACAATCGTGATTGAAATCAGGATCAGCATTAGCACGCGCAATCCTTCAACAGGCAGCTTGATGGTGTGTGCCAGACTGAGATCAAAGCTAATAATGACAAACTGTTTGTACAACACACAGGTGACTAGCAGCACCAATGAACCTAGTGCTGCCATGATTCTTAGGTCACCTTGGCTGATGCCGTTAATGCTGCCAAACAAGATATGCGTTAAATCGAGGTTGTAGCTACTCTGCCTGCTGATGATGGCAATGCCCAGTGCAAACATGGTTACAAACACCAGCCCGATGGCAGTATCCTCTTTGAGGCGACCATTGCGGGTTAAAAAGGCAATTAACAAAGCAGCTAGCACACCTGCTCCTAGACCGCCGACAAACAGGTTGGCCCTCACTGCACCACCAGCCGCCGTGTAAGAGAGCGCCACCCCAGGTAACACGGCATGGGCAAGCGCGTCTCCAAAGAACGATAGTCCGCGCACCACTACAAAACAACCAATCACCGCATTAATACCACCTGCTAGGATGAGGGCTAGCAAGCCTCGCCGAATAAAGGCGTAGTTCAAGGGTTCCATAAAGAAGTTGATGAGTATATCCATCTGATTAGCCCTCAGCCCCATGCTCACCCACGATAAACATTGTCTTACGTCCCTCTTGAAAGACGGTCAGTGCAGCACCATAAGCCTGCTGCAGCACATCTGGTTTTACAACGGCCTGTGGTACATCAAACGCTAACATATGACGCTTCAAAAGCAATATTCGGTCAAAATCACGGGCGGCTCGCCCCATGTCATGTGTTGCTAATAAGATAGTGATGCCTTGATGCGTCAGCACATCCAGTGTATTCATAATCTCTTGCTGTGCGGCTGTGTCTACCCCGGTAAATGGTTCATCCATCAACAGTACGCGGCTACCTTGTGCTAGGGCCCTGGCAATAAACACCCGCCGCCGCTGCCCCCCACTGATTTGGCTGATTTGGCGATTTGCCAGTGCCGTTAAGTTTAGTTGCTCGAGCAGAGCCTGTACGGCTGTATGATCGCTTGCACGCCACCAAGGCAACCAGCGACTTCTGTGAGCGCGCCCCATCATGATTACGTCACGCACCGCTACTGGAAACGACCAATCAATTTCATTTTGCTGAGGTATATAGCCAATGGAGGCGTGACTGCTGCGGTAGTCCTCGCCCCCAATAGAGATGGTGCCATGAGTGATAGGGATTAGCCCGGCAACCACTTTGAAAAGCGTGCTTTTACCCGCGCCATTGGGTCCTATAAGCGCCACTCGTTCGCCTGACCCAACTGAAAACGTCAGTTGGTCGATAGCATATTGGTCGCCAGGATAGCCTGCGCACAGGTTGCGGACAGCCAGTGCCGGAGCTGTCAGGATATGCTCGTTTTTCGAGGGTTGTGTATCTGTCATAAGGTCTCAACCTGTGCGAGTAGCATCTTAGAGAACGCTACCCGTACTTACAAATAGAGTGAAACAGGATTACATGCCACCACCCAGAACGGCAGCAATGGCGCGTGCGTTATACCTCATAAAATCTATGTAGGTTGGTGTTGGGCCGTCCACATCGCTCAGTGCGCCACTGTAGAGCAGGATTGTCTCAATGCCAATTTGCTCAGCCAGCGTATCCGAAATACGATTCGGATTAGAGGCCTCGATGATAATTGTCTGAATACCTTCACCTTCGATGATCTCGACTAGTTCAGCCAGATCGCGTGAACTTGGCTCAACCAGCGTAGACCCGCCCGGTAGCACCACCCCCACAATCTCAAAGCCGTAGCGCCGCGCAAAATAGCCCAGAAAATCATGATTCGTGACCAGCCGGCGGTTTTCGGCGGGAACAACCTCGAGAATAGCTTCAATCTCACTATCCAGCGCGCGCAACTGCGCTTGGTAGGCTGCTGCGTTGGCACGGTAGACGCTAGCGTTATCAGGGTCAATCTCGGCCAATGCTGTGGCAATGTTGTCCGCCCACACCATAACGTTAGCGGGCTCGAGCCAAAAATGCGCGTCACACGGACCGTGCACGGCATCACCGTAAATGGCGCAGTCCACCCCAGCACCCAAGACCCGCCCGGTAACCTGCGACGTTGTGTCCAGCGCGTGCGGGTCAACAACCGTCCCAAACGCTGCCATAGCGGTAATCGTAACGTCAAACGCAAGTTGGTCGGTGAGCACCAGTTCGTTTGTGCCAGCATAAATTTCCAGCAAGGTGTTACTTGTTGGGTCACTTATGTAAACCATGTCGCCACTGGTCATCATGATGGGTGCTACCTCGAGGGATGCTAGTACCGCTAGCGATTGGTGCACTGTGCCATCAATAGCATCTACCGACAAAAGCTCACCCGCAGTTGTCAAAACAAGGATTTGGTCATCGCTATTCGGATGTGGTAGTGGTTCACCAACAATTGTGTACGTAGTGGTATCAAACGCATCGGGCAGCCTTAGCGTAACAGGGGTTTCCCCATTATTTAGCGTGATGTCGCCATCATCCAGATCAAACGCCGCATCTACCAAACGCGCGGTATCAATCTCGGTAGCTGGCAAGGCAAAGTCGGTCAGTTGGGGGTTTACCAAATAAGGGTCGTAATGATCCAAGTGAGCCACCATACGAAAGCCACTGTCGATAACGTGCACAAACTCTGGAGTCACCACAAAGCCGTACCTTGCGTGGCGCGCTTGTTCGGCGTGGAGCGTCACAGAAGAAGTATCAAAAGGGTAGCTAGCGATGATTTCATCGCTAAAGACATTGAGAACATGCACCTGGCCGTCGCTACCACCTAGCAGCATGCGCCGCGGCGTGAGTCCCAAATTCCCTGACCCGCGGTCAATGCCGTACGCTAGCACGGTAATGCCGTTAGAGACGGCCAGAGGCTCTACCGGGCTGATGCTGCGGACTGTCTCGAGCATCGTTTCTTCAAGGTCAGCGCCGTTAATCAGTACCAGGTCGGCTGTTTCTAGCGGGGTTAAGTCGCGCGGTGTCGGGTTAAACGCGTGTACGTCGGCATTGGGCGGCATGAGCGCGGTAATGTTAGCCCGGTCCCCGGCAACGTTACGGGCGACATCGGCAATGATTGTCGTTGTGACCACCACCGACGGACGTTCGTCATCTTGCGCCTGCGCGCGGGTCGTTGTCGCTGTTGCCACCACCGTCACGATGAGCAAGCAGAAGGCAGATAATAGTCGGTTCATGGACTCCCTCAAACAAACTGGAACCGGGAGCAAGTCGCGCCCCCGGTGAAATAATCTCGTTGTAGAACGTTACATCGTTCCTGTTTAACTGCATCACCAAGCTGATTTCAACCTAAAGTCTAACTCAGTCTTGAATAAAGTATCTAACGCTAACATTCGACTTGGTCGATGTTTAATCTGGTCATGCAATCCCGATGACGGTTGAATACCGTGTAGACGTTTGCGGGCTTGAGAGGTTACGAAACTACGCCATTAGCTGATTTTACAACTGAGTTGTCTTGCTAAAGCTTGAAACTAAGCGGCTTAGTGTTTTGAGAAAGTAACTGACAAGGTATTAAATGCCCGAGCCAGTCACCGAGGTTGCGCCTAGAACAGCTATCGACGTGATGTGCACACCTAAGTCCATCACGGCCACTTCACTCATGTCACTTAGGTTAATGACGTGTACGGTCCCACCAGTTGGATCGCTAAGGTAAGCGTAACTCCCTGAAATGGCCAGTGCCGGACGCGGCGCACGCGTGTTTTCATCTGCTGGTTCTTCGTAGGCGGTGATGATTTCAGCAGCAGTTGCCACGACCTCACCTGTGGTAGCTTCCACGGTGTGCAGCGAGCCGTCTTGAGTTAGCACTACAACTTCATTAGCATTTAGCGGGTTAAACGCGGGCGGCGCAAGCCAAATATTGAGCGGCAAGCTAACCTCACTGATGGTTTGCGCGTCAACATCGACTAGTGCGTAGCTGTCGTCACCCCAGTTGCCCAATAGCACGCCAGTTTCAGCTTGGTACGTAAAGTTGCCAATGCGCGCTTCGGCATCCTCAGCAATTTTGGTGGTTTCCCAGGTGTCTCCACTACGGCTAATAATTGACACGCCATCGTCGCAGCCAAAAGCCACGCGGTCACCCGCTAGAATAGCCTTACCGTGCAACCCAGGGCAGTTGTCGAAACTCGCTACAATTTCACCGTCCGCATTAAAAACAGCCGGGCCAACGGGCAAGCGGCTTTCGGTGGTGGGATTAGTAGCAATCAGGGTGTCATCTACCATCACGCCAACGCCGTGGTGGGACAGCCCGGTGAAGAAGGTCGTGGTGGTGCCGCCACCATTAAAAATGTCCTCGGTGAATACAGTGACGCTACCGTCGCCATCGTTAAAACTCACGATGTTATCGCCGTAAATATCAAAGTGGGTTGGCATCATGGTTTGCAAGCTAAACTCGAGCAGCGCCGGGTCAGCTAGGTCAGCGCCGTTACTACCACTAACATAACCACTGTCGAGAACGCGCACCATGTTGGATGTCCGCAAGACCGCAAAAACATGCTGCTCGTTCGGCCCCACGTACAACCGGGCGGCTTCTTCGTTTTCCTCGTGCAGGTCGAAGGTCGTCACAATTTCTCCGGTTACTGTGTCCATCACATGAACGATGCCGGTACTGTCGGCGAGTAGCAGCCTTGCTGCTACGTCTGGTGCCACGCCTGCCTGTTGGGCACTAACGGTTAGTGCCATCAGGCTTACAACCAACGCCACTATTAATTTTAGAAAGGTTTTCATGACATTCTCCTCTTGTCAATATGCTGAGACTGTGTACCAGCCACATCTTTTTAAGTGATGCCAGCCTCAATTAGCTACACAAGACGTAATTTTCACTCAGCGGTTACTACTACCCGATACCACCACAAAGTGTGTTGTGGAAAGGTAGTTAGCGTACTCACAAACAGAATTACTTGGTTATCTGTCAGCAAAGACCTCCAAGGCTAATGAGAATCAATTATCATTAAGCAACCTACCAAGTGGTTTTGCCCTTGTCAAGCTTCCTTGAATCATCGCGAGTCAAATGTCTTAATGGAAGCCTTAAGCAGTAAAATCAAGTTAGAAGAAGCAAAAGAAAAATTAAAAAAGAGAAGCGATAGAGCTTTATAAGATCTTCTGACCGCTCGAGTGGCAAAGTTTTGATGAGGATAACGCGACAGATGCAAAAGGGAATAGATAGAAGAAAAACATTAAAACCCCCAAGGAGTAAATCCGAAGCTCCAAGTAAAAATAAAAACAAATAAAGTATAAATAGACTAATGAAAAGAA
>JBCCOX010000231.1:0-7332 GCA_039025155.1 Deinococcota bacterium
ATACCGATTCCGACTAAAAGCTGTATAAAGTAGAGATGACGAAGATGGGTAGACCAAGTGTGGAACTGAAGGTGCAGCATGAGGCGGAAGAGCTTAAAGCAGCGTATCGAGCGTCTAGCGATGCCGTGGAACGCAGACGCATCCAAGCGGTGTGGCTGTTAGCAGCGGGTAAGAGTGGAGGAACTTCTCTTGGAATTGCTAGAATTAATGGGATATCAACTAGAAAGGATACAGCAAGATTATTGATCAAGGTATGTGACTAAACATACTATTGACATAATCACACTTTTAATAAATCATTTGCTAAAATATCTATAACACTACTTTGACAAGGTATTTTAGCAATCACATGGGGCGCAAAAACTACATTAAGAGCCTGCAAAAATTCAAGCATAAAAAGCGAGCTAGTGGTAGAAGCTACCAAGCTTTTAAGCAAAATATAGCAGCAAATAAGCGCAGGCATGCCAGCAAACGCGCAAAAGAACGTTGTGAACTGACCCTCGCAAGCTATGAACGTATGCACGCCGCAGGTAAATGCACACTTGCCCACGCAACAAGTAGCCGCCAGTCATGGTACGGTTTTGCTGAACCCTCTGGTAAGACTGTTTATGGTCTTTGGAACACACGCTATCAAACCTTTACAACGTTTATTACCCAAGACATGTTTGAAGCTAGCCTAGGCCAGCATGCTTTGTAAGCCAAAGAAAAACCGGAGCAAATGCCCCGGTTGGTAATTCGTAACGCTAAACGCTGACTTCTTCAGCGCGCGTTGACTTGTCGCAGTCTGGTCTGTGCACGTGCAAGCACGTGTGCCCATACAGGTCAGTGTGTGCTTAGCGCACAGCAATGACTGGATAATTCAACTTAGCGTTTACGCCAGTGACTGATGATTGAAGGCAGTTTTTTGTTGCGTTTGGCCAAACGTTCTGCTTCGATGCTGCCACGAAGTTGCTCGAGATCACGAATGTGGTCTTTCACCAAACGTACGGTAAAATCTGTTTCAAACATAATAATCCTCCTTGACAAGTCAAACAAAAATTGTGCGCTACTGCGTGTTATCCAAAACATCGAATGAACGGGACTTGTAACCTTCAGAACGGCGGCCCTCGCACTTCACATGAAGTGCTGCAAGCTCACCTCGCGTAACGCAATACTGAATATGCACCTGAAAATGCGTATGTTCAGTCATCTATACAACACAAGCGCAACTACCCCATTTGGGGGTGTTCTGTAGTTGACTCTGGCGGGTTTGGACCGAGTTGCTCGAGGCTGTAGCCATCCGGGTAACTGCGCAGCGGTGGCAGGGTGTAGGGGCTTTGCCGAGCAGGTAAACCTCGTAAAAGCTTGCGTCTTATATCTAAGCTGCGCTCAACCGTGCGTTTGAGCCACGCAGGCGGCGGGTCGTAGCCAAAGGCTTCGAGCATGGGCCCGTCCATAAGACAGTGAACGGCGTCACGCCCAAAGGCTTGTAAGCCGCGTGTCCAGCTAGCGTTGGTAGGTAAGAACCAACTCAAAAACAGTGTTTCGGTGGCCTCTGCCAAGATGCGGTTATTTGGGTGGTAGGCAAAATGAGCTTGCTCGTAGTCGCGGTTAAAGGCATCTAGTGCGTCTAGGCTGTCTGGAATATCTTGAATGTTCATGTACTTGCCAACCTCAGCCCAAAAATAATAGCTGGCTTGCCGTTCATGTTCACTGTGCGGCCGCCAGCCGTAGCGGGTGTTCCAACGCAGCGGCTCGAGCACAAACGTCGACAGCACGTACAAAAACTCATCGTTAGGAATGCGGTAACGCCCGTGAATTTGGTTCATGCGTTTGATGGCGCGCCGCCCGACTCTCGAGCTATAGCCATGAAAGCCAATTGCACTGATAATCGCCACTGTATCGTCATAGCGTTTTTGGGTACGCTCAGTAAACTCGCGGGTGGCCACCATCAGTTTAGAACTGTTGGGAACGGCAAAGGTGCGAATGAGCGCCAGTTCCAGTGCCCGCTGGGTATCCCACGGAAAGTCGTAACTCGCACTTAAAAAAGAAATTTGCTCGTTATCGCGTTTAGGGTCGAGTTTCAAAATTTCTTGCAAGGTTGTGTGTCTACGGCGGTATCTCATCTTTTAAGTCTAGGTGCAAGGAGGTGGTTTACTCAGCAAGATAGGCTGAGGTTGATGAATTTGGGGGACTGGGAGAAAAGGGGCTGGGGAGATGATGCTAGCAAATGCACCTCATCTATGACTACATATGACATCGGCACTCAAAAACTACATTCAAAAAAGATGCTGACAAAAAAAGATGCCGAGGTCACATCCTTAGCATCTTTGGTCAATGGGTATAGCGAGTTGATAGTTTAGACAGCCCCAACAGCATCCGCAAAGTCGTTACTTACATCCTCAACTTGCTCTTCAGCTTTGAACGCACGCAGACCTTCGCGGATCATCTTGTGAGTTTCAGCAATGCCGTACCACGTTTCGACGGTGACATTTTTGCCCTCGAGCTCCTTGTAAATATCAAAAAAGTGCTCAATTTCTCGCAAAATATGCGGCGATACTTGGCTGAGGGTGCGCTGGTTGTCGTAGCGTGGGTCTTGAGTAGGAACAGCAAGTACCTTTTGGTCGCGTCCTTTTTCGTCACTCATTTCCAAAAAGCCCAGCGGATAGACTTCCATGACCGTACCGGGGTAGGTCGGAATGGTTGTGAGTACCAAAATGTCAATCGGGTCGCCGTCTTCAGCTAGGGTTTGCGGCAAAAAGCCGTAGCCACCGGGGTAGTGCAGTGGGCTGTAGAGCACGCGGTCAAGCCGGAAGATGCCGAACTCGGGATCGTACTCGTATTTGTTGGAGCTACCTTGCGGCACTTCGATGATGGCGTTGACAATTTCTGGTGCTTCGTTGCCAATAGGCAAGTTGTAGAGGTTTTGCATAACGTTCCTTTCAGGTTGTGAGTTTGGGGGTGAGTAGGGGCTAAAGCATGTTTAAAGGCTCGAGCTACCTAAAATCAAGCGGCATATGTGCTCTTGACCGCAGCAATATGTCAGGGAGTTTAGCACGTGTGCGTCCTGTCATCGTGGCGGATAGCACAAGTCAACATCATCTCACAATTACTTCGTCTCACAACCACATTACCTGTAGGAATGCACACTCTATGTGACTATAAACCTAGTTGATGCATATGACTGAGCTAGACAGACATCTCATTAACATACAAATATCTTGCTGACATGATGACGTGATTGCACGCTGGATGAACAAACCCTGACCCAAGTTGCCGCAAAGCATGTTAAACTCGCGGTTGCGATATACCTTAACCTGACGCACTTTAGCTTACGGTGCTTAGCGGGTTATGTTAGGTACATTATCTTAGCTATATTGCTCGAGGGTTGCTTAGCTCATCGGTCTTAGCTCATCGGTTAAGTCAAGCCTAGGCAGTTTGAATGCTTATTTAAGGTATTGCGTCACTGTGCCTTTGTGGTTAATTTGTTGATATTGACTTAACCATCTGAAAGCTGTAAGCGCATACATTCACAATACCTGTATGGTTTGAGTACTACCCAATCAAGCAACATTAATAACTCCTTGGAGGATGCATGGAATCACTACTCATCTTAGTTCCGCTGGCGGCTGTGTTTGCGCTCATCATGGCTTACGTTTTAGCTGAGGAAATCCTCGAGCACGAAACAGGCAATGAACGCATGGTCGAAATTGCCGATGCCGTCAAACAAGGTGCTATGGCCTACATGAACCGTCAGTACCGCACAATCACTATTGTAGCCGTGGCCATCACGGTAATTTTTTTGTTTGTCACTTTATCCCAGTGGAATTCGGGCGCAGCGCTCTGGTGGTGGACAACGGTTGGTTTTGTGGTGGGTGCGCTCTTTTCGGCTATCAGTGGCTATGTGGGTATGAATGTGGCTGTACGCACCAACGTGCGCGTAGCACAAGCTGCCCGGGAAGGCTTACCACAAGCACTTAAAATTGCCTTTAATGGTGGGGCAGTTTCAGGTTTGGCTGTAGCTGGTCTTGCACTCTTAGGCGTCGCCAGTTTTTTCTATATGTTCCACATGATGCTAGGGCTTGAAAACCCTGTTGAACCCCTGGTTGGGTTTGCCTTTGGTGCTAGTTTAATTAGTTTGTTTGCTCGAGTTGGTGGTGGCATTTACACCAAAGCTGCTGACGTTGGCGCTGACTTAGTAGGTAAAGTTGAGGCTGGCATTCCCGAAGACGACCCCCGTAACCCGGCTGTGATTGCCGATAACGTCGGTGATAATGTAGGCGACTGCGCGGGCATGGGTGCTGACTTGTTTGAAACCTACGCTGTGACTGCCATCGGTGCCATCTTTTTGGGTTATTTGATGCCAGGTACTGAGCTTGTGGGTCGTATGGCTATTTACCCCTTGGTACTTGGTGCTATTGCTATTATCGCTAGCGTCATTGGTGTCTTTTATGTCGGTATGGACGAAGACGGCGGCAGCATTATGAAAGCCCTCTATCGAGGCGTGTTTGTCAGTGCAATTATAAGTATTGCAGGGTTTTTTATTGCGACCCTCGCCATGTTTGTCACCTTTGACTTTAGCGCCATACCCGGGTTGCCCAGCTATACGAGCTGGTTTACGTTATTTTTAGCCTCTGTTTTGGGTATTGCTGTGACGTTGGGGCTCATGTATATTACCGAGTATTACACCAGTACTGAGTTTTCACCTGTGAAGCGCATTGCCAATGCCTCTGTAACGGGGAGTGCTACCAATATCATTAGCGGTTTAGCAGTCGGCATGCAAAGTACCGCCGTGCCGGTGATTATTTTGGCACTAGCTATTTTTATGGCGTTTAAACTGGCAGGACTTTACGGCATCGCTATTGCTGCGGTTGCCATGCTTAGCGTGACCGGCATGATCGTTGCTATGGACACCTACGGACCCATTACCGATAACGCGGGCGGCATTGCTGAAATGAGCGAGCTACCCGAAAGCGTGCGTAATAATACTGACGCACTCGATGCCGTTGGTAACACCACCAAAGCTGTCACCAAAGGGTACGCCATCGGTTCAGCAGCACTTGCTGCGTTAGTGCTCTTTTCGGATTACACCTACCGCCTTGACCTTGGTGAAGGTGCGTTTAAGCTTAACGACCCCATCGTGCTAATTGGATTGTTTATTGGGGCCATGTTGCCATTTTTGTTTTCTGCGTTTTTGATGGAGTCGGTAGGTAAAGCTGCGGGCAGCGTGATTGAAGAAGTGCGCCGCCAGTTCCGCGAACTACCCGGCATTATGGAAGGCACGCAAAAACCCGAGTACGGAACTTGTGTGGATATTGTGACCCAAGCAGCACTACGTGAAATGGCTTTGCCCGGTGTGATTGCTGTGGTTGCACCGCTTATTGTTGGGTTTTTATTTGGACCTTTAGCACTTGGTGGTTTGCTCATCGGTGTAATTGGCAGCGGCCTCATGATGGCGCTGATGATGTCTAACGGTGGCGGTGCTTGGGACAACGCCAAAAAGTACATTGAAGACGGCAATCACGGTGGTAAAGGTAGCGACGCGCACGCTGCAGCGGTCGTTGGCGATACTGTCGGTGACCCTTACAAAGACACTGCTGGGCCGTCAATCAACCCGCTTATCAAAGTGATTAACACCGTTGCGCTGATCTTTGCAGCGATCATTGCCAGCGTGGGTGGTATTTTGATGTAAGGCTTCTAAGCCTAATACGGTTGATTTATGAGGAGCAGAGGATTATCTGCTCCTTTCTCTATGTAAAAGAGACTAGGTGATGATGTTGCAAAAAGATAGGTACTGAGGTTGTGACTGTAGTTGTTGTCATGATTGGCGGTGCTTTTGGCGCGCTTACACGCTATGGTGTCGGGCTGTGGTTAGGGCGTCGTCTAGAGCTGTTTCCACTTGCAACGCTGACGGTTAATGTTGTTGGCGCGTTACTACTGTCGATACTGGTAACAGCATCAGAACGTTATGCAGGCATCTCACCCTTGTGGCGGGCTGGGGTGGCAACGGGCTATTTGGGTGCATTAACGACCTTTTCAACCTTTGAAGTGGAAAGTGCTGCGCTGATTCGCAGCGGTAATAACCTTGGGGCGATGTTGTATGTGGTGGGGAATTTGGTGCTTGGGTACGGTGCGGTGCTACTGGGGCGTTGGGTAGTACTTGGGCGAGGTTGATCTGCTCAATATTATAGCGTTAGCGGTAAGTATGGAGCTAGCTCCATACTTACCGAGCAGCGCGAGTACCAATCAACCAACTCAGTTTATAGCTCAATGTTTACGGATGTCGCTATAAACGAACAGGGGTGTGCGTTAATAACCTCAATTTCGTTGTTAAAGGGCTGACGGTGAGACGGCTCGAGCCTTAAACTAATATGTTTGCTCAATTCCTTTCTTGGAGGCCGCTATGCAGCCAACCTCACCCCTTAACGTAACTGTCTGGAACGAATTTCGCCACGAACAACAAGAAGAGCGCATCGCCAAGATTTACCCGCAAGGTATTCACACGGTGATTGCTGAAAGCCTCGCATCCCACGTTAATGTACGTACTGCAACGCTCGATGAACCCGAACATGGCCTCACAGATGAGATTTTGAATACGACTGATGTCCTTGTTTGGTGGGGGCACATTGCCCACGGTGAGGTCAGTGACGCTGTTGTGGACAAAGTTCACGCGCGAGTGCTGGCAGGTATGGGTATGGTGGTACTTCACTCGGGGCATTTTTCCAAAATTTTCAAAAAACTTATGGGCACAACCTGTGACCTTAAGTGGCGTAACACGGGTGAAAAAGAACGCCTTTGGGTGGTTGACCCGAGTCACCCGATTGCAGAAGGTCTGGACGAATACTTTGAGCTGCCCAAAGCTGAAATGTACGGCGAGCACTTTGATATTCCTGAGCCAGATAAACTCATTTTTATCAGTTGGTTTGCAGGCGGCGAGGTGTTCCGCAGTGGTTGCTGTTTCCACCGGGGGCGCGGCAAAATTTTCTATTTCCGCCCAGGTGACGAAGCGTATCCTATCTACAAAGATCATAATGTGCAACGGGTGATTCACAATGGTGTGGTTTGGGCAGCACCCACAAGCAGTCCAGTCATAACATTTGGGCATAGACCGGAGCCGCTCGAGCCACTCTCTTAAAACCCTCACTTCAATATTTCCCTCATCTCAACTAAACCTAGCGCGCCTACCCTGCCGCTAGCAAAGGAGTACTTTATGGCCCTCAAAATTGGCATCATTGGCGCGGGCGGCATCGCCCATATTCACTATCACAGCTACGTTGGCGCAGGCGCAGAGGTTGTTGCCATTGCTGACGTGAGCGAGGAAACTCTAGCGCAACGACAAGCAACCTGGAACAT
>JBCCOX010000232.1:0-7300 GCA_039025155.1 Deinococcota bacterium
CCGGTTAAGCAGGTCGTCCCCACCAAAAATAGCGGGGTTGTAGTAAGCTTCATCTGGCATGGCAAAACTCATGATGTTCATGACCAAAATACCGCACAGCGCAAACCCACGTAGGGTATCAATGGCGGTAATGCGGGTGGGTTTAGAGGATAGTAGAGATGCAGATGTTGCTGTTGTAGATGCTACCGATGTTGATATTCCTGTACTCATTCGTATTGCCTCCAAGCATGGTGCACTAAATGTGCATATCTAGACTGAGGATGTGCTTCTATCCAGCATCTTCATCATAGATAGTGGGCTTGGGGTAACACATCATCCTTTAGGGTGAGCTGGGCATGAGCTGAGAATGACTACAGACGTACGTTCACCACGACAGCAGTACCTTGACGTTACACGTCAGAAGTATTGACCAATGAGTGACTTACTCAGCTTTTGTCGTTGTACCTAAGCGTGTTTTCAAATAGCCAATTGACCACGAACACACGCCGATGGTAACGGTTAAAATAGCCAGTTCGGCGAGCAATGCCAGAGGAATTTGACTGTTGCTTACAAGTAACTCAGCACCCTCGGCACTGATAACTAGCAACCTGCGAATACTCGCGATGATACCTACAACCAAAAAGGGAATAGGATCAAAGATGCCGCGCCGCAAAAACGAGCCGATGGTTGCGATAATCTCGGCGACCATAAGCGCTAAGAGTACCTCGGATAAGGTGCGCGCCAGATTAAACTCGCTGCCTCCAAACGTGTGCAGCAAATCTATCCAATTACGCCACAACAAAATGGCGGCACTACTTGCGAGTAACGCCACAACTACCATGGCAATGACTTTTTCAATGACGCTGTTAACTTTAAGTAGCGTCTCGGTGACATCTGGTTTTGGTGTTTCTGTGGGCTGCTGAGATTCTGCTGACATATCATTAGCTTAGTCGTTCTAGGTTAGCTTCACAGGGCGCTAGTCAGCAAAGGGCTATTTAAGCCAAAGATTACTTACGGCTGCAAACGGCTGCCGTCTCGAGGGAAGGCCCTGGCAAAGCGCACATTACTAATTCCTAAGAGTAATGCTGTTAGCCGTTCTGCTCCAATCGCAAACCCGCCGTGTGGCGGCATCCCGTGTTTGAAGACCTCCAGATAACCACTAAACGCCTCTGGGTTCATGTTGCGCTTTTGCATTTCAGTAGTGAGCATGGCGTGCTCATGAATCCGCTGCCCACCAGAGGTGATTTCTGTACCTCTAAAAATGAGATCTAAGCCGCGCGTGAGGCCGTCTTCAATCGGGTAGGTGTAAAACGGGCGGGCAGCTTGTGGGTAGTGAGTAATAAAAATAAAATCACTGTCGTGGTTTTCTTTGGCCCAACGCCCTATGAGGCGCTCAGCTTCGGGGTCGAGGTCTTTACCGCCAGACGCATGGCTGTATTCATTTTTGACGATGTCTCTAGCTTCCAAAAGAGGAATACGCGGAAAGTCAACCTCGAGGTTAGGCAATTCAACCTCAAACATCACGAGTTCACGTGCGCAGGTTTCAGCGACACCCGCCATCATCGACTTGAGTAAGGCTTCTTCTACATCCATGACATCATTGTCATCTTGAATAAAGCCAAGTTCAACGTCTAGCGATAGGTATTCAGCAAGGTGGCGGCTCGTGTGGGACGCCTCAGCCCGAAATACCGGTGCAACCTCAAACACACGCTCTAAAACGCCCACCATAATTTGCTTGTAAAGTTGAGGGGATTGGGCCAGATAGGCACGTTTGCCGTAGTAGTCAACCTCAAACAAGTTGGCACCGCCTTCAGCACCGGCGGCCACCAGTTTAGGTGAAAAAATCTCTGAAAAGCCCTGGCTGTTTAGATATGACCGAAACCCGCGCACCAGTTCAGCTTGTACTTTCATGCTGGCTTGCGCTTTCAGACCGCGCAGGGATACGTGGCGGTATTGCAAAATTGTTTCGGGGTTAACGTGCCATTCTTCTTTAGGAATTTCGATGGGCGGTGGTTCGACGGCTTCAGAAATAAGCTCGAGCGTCTCTGCTTGAATCTCTAGCCCGCCGGGTGATTTTTTGCTTTCTACCACCGTGCCAGTTACAGTCACACAACTTTCAGCCAGCGGCAAATCCACTTTACCAAACACACACTGCACTAGCCCGCTTTTATCGCGCACCAACAGAAAGCGAATGCCACCAAGGTCACGGCGGCTGTAGACCCAACCGTAAATCGTGACAGATTCACCAATATTGTTCGCCAAATCGGTAATAAGCGTTCGTGTGCCAGTCGTGTGTTCTGTAGGTTCTGAGGTGGATTGTTGCATAAGCGGGGTACTCCAGTAGATGAGTTAATGCCCATTAAGGCTGAGACGAGTCTCTAATTATATGGAATCCATTTGTATCCCGAACAATGCCTGAAAGCATCCCCGATATCCAGCACGGATTCCGTAGCTTATCCTACCTGCTTTCGCAGGGGTTGATTCTTTGAAAACCAACCAGATTTGGTCTTACATAGCATCGAGCGCAGACAAAAGATGCCTTGCTCAAAGCCATGAGTCTATCACAGAGTTCAACTATTTGATATCTACACGGATCATGTAGGTAGACGCCACATGCGTGTCTTGGCGCGGCCTGTGTCCGTTGTCAGCCACTCACGTAAACCGCGCAACGCTTGGGCGCGGTGGCTGATTTGTTGTTTTTCTTCGAGGCTGGCTTCAGCAAAGGTTTTGTCTAAATCACCACTTAAAAATATCGGATCATAGCCAAAGCCGCCTTCACCACGGGGAGCTTCTAAAAGTTGCCCGTAACAAAGCCCCCGGCTGGTGATGAGCGTGTCATCTGGAAAAGCCACAACCAGCACACACATAAACCGTGCTACACGAGTTGTATTGCCGCTGTCACGCATTTTAGTGAGGAGGTACTGTACACGCTCAGCATCACTTGCTTTGTTGCCAAAACGCGCTGAGTAAACGCCCGGTGCGCCGCCTAGGGCGTCTACCTCGAGCCCAGAATCATCTGCTAGGGCGGGTTTGCCCGTTTGCGTGCAGACATAGGTTGCTTTGATGATGGCGTTGGCTTCGTAGGTGTCGCCTGTTTCTTCAGGCAGTTCGTGGATGTTGTAATCGTGAAGTGTCGTCAGCGGTAAGTCTGGTAGGGCGTGCTGAAACTCACGCAATTTACCCGGATTGGCAGAGGCTAACACCCAGTTCATGCCAGTTGCGCTTTCGCAGTATCAATGACGTGCTTGACAGCGGCAATTCCTGAGGCCACTAAATGTACATAGGTCTCAGCGTCAATCGGCGTTTCTTCGCCGCCACCTTGTACCTCAATAATTTTGCCGTCAGCGGTTGCAACCACATTGAGGTCTACCTCAGCTAGGGAGTCTTCACTGTACTCGAGGTCAATGAGCGGTTCACCTTTGACCATGCCCACACTCACTGCGGCCATCTCAAAACGGAGCGGCCACTCGCTCAGCGTACCCTTCATAATTAGCTTGTTGGCAGCGTGATGTAGGGCGGCGTAAGCCGCCAAAATGCCCGCACACCTCGTGCCGCCATCCGCTTGCAGCACGTCAATATCTAGGGTCAGGGTCTTACCATTAAACAGTGACAAGTCCACCACTGTGCGCAGCGACCGCCCAATGAGGCGCTGGATTTCTTGGGTGCGCCCGCTAGCATATAAACGCTCCCGTTGAGTCCGCTCCGAGGTGCTACGGGGAAGCAGGGCGTACTCTGCAGTAAGCCAACCCTGTTGATTACCTTTACTACGCAAGTGTGGCGGTAGTTTGCTTTCAATAGTGAGCGTGCCAAGCACCTTGGTATTGCCCCACTCAACCAGTGCAGAACCTTCGGCGTGCATGTTGTAGCCGGGTGTAATATGAATATCTCGCAGTTGCTGGGCGCTGCGGGTTTGTCTCATGACAATGTACTCCTTGATGTTTATGAACTTCTTGATGTCTGGGAACTTTTTGATGTCTGGGTCTAGCTAAGATGTTTTGGTCTAACTAGTTTGATCCATTAGTATTTTGATGCTAAGGTAAAATGATAATGAAAATTTATTTTTTGTAGTCTCACGTGATGTTGATACAAGTAGTACCAGCTAATGGCTGCTCAACACCATCACCCTTGACGACGATAACAGGCTGTTATTGAGATCATCCCCCTTGCTTCCCTTGATGTACAGCCTTACACGTCAATAACCTGTAACAATCAATGACCTGTAACAACACCTCGTAAAATCCCCATTTGTTTGTGTTTACCAATAAGTTGCTCGAGCCTTATCTAGCTGTAGCAGCAGGTACGATAATGTCATTCAGTACCCATGATGTGCTACAACCCTGATGGACTCAATGACTCTGATGGACTCAATGACCCTGATGGACTCAATGACCTTGCCTAACCTATCATGCTTTGTGAGGGGTGGCGGCATGGTGACACACCTGAACAGACTGCATCTCGCACCTAAATATCTATTAAATATCTGTGAGGAGTACAGTATGGTACAACTTACAATTTATGTTCTTGAAGGGTGTGGTCCCTTCGAGGTCACAAAGCGCTTTTTTGATCAGCACAAGATTAGCTATACTTTTGTTGATGTTAAGCACAACCAAGCGGCTCGCCGGGACGTGGCAAGCCGCTTGGAAACACCGACAAGTGGTGTTGTTTTAGAAGTTCATGGGACTGGGGATAAGCCTGAGCTTACGGTTATGCAAGCTGTCTCACTCTTAAACTTGAGGTAATGGCTCGAGCAACAGCCTCAGCTTACAGCTAACACTGTAGCTAGGCACTAAGCAGCTAGGCACTAAGCAGCTAGGCACTAAGCAGCTAGACACTAACGACTTGCAAATACATCTGTGCCGTCTTCGGTCATAATTAAAATAACATTGCGGCTGGCGACGGTCACGCCACCGTCTTCAAGGAAGCCAGTCAGGTCGTTCTCGAGGCGAATGCGCTCAGCATCTTCAGGGCTAATGATAGGGTGACCTGTGAGCACACCGTTACGTTCTTCGATCCCAAGTGCTTGAATGACCAAGGGGTTATCTCCTACCCGCGGGTCACTGCTCGCACCTGTCACACTGCCAAAATAAGTCGCTACCCCCCGGCTCCCAAGCTGGCTACGGTCAACTGACTCTATGCCATAAATTTTTTGCCCGCCGTCTTCCATACCGCCGCCAAACATAATTTCAGGGCACATGGCTGGATTGACACCAAACGCACTGGCATCAATGACTAAGCCTGTGTAATTGCCTTCAACTTGCACGGCGCTCGCTTGCCAACTGTGGTCGCCAAGCTCTGCTACGACAAAGGGTAGATCACGCTCAGGCTGTACCGCAGCACCTGCATAAAAATCTTGAAACCCCGGTAACACCAGCGCGCTGATGGAGTTTTCGCCGTAAAGTTGCACGCTGGCATCTATGGTCACTGTTGTAGTGCCAATATTGGCAGTGCGGACAAAGTTGCTGGTCTCACTATCCTCAATAAATTGTGCGGCTTGGATGGCCTCAATAAAGGGTGCTTCAAGGGATTCATCTTGCACAAGATAATCACCAATGGTAATCCCTGTGATAATCTCAACATCGCGCACCACGTGGTTGAGCAGAATAAGGGCGTTTTCCCGCGCTCGGCGGCCGCCCACCAAACGCCCTTGGGCTGGCGTCATGCCGCCAGTAGCTTGGCCAACCCCGGTCACCCGAACTTCACCTGTTGACCAGTTGATAGATGCTTGTTGACCCAGTTCGACACCGTCAAGGTCAGTACCGCCAAAGTCAACATCGTCAAGTTCAATGGGCTCAATCAAAAAATCGTCGCTGTCTATTAATGCAGGGGAAAGTTGCGCCTGTGCTAAGCTATAAAGACTTGCAAGCACCATGACCACACTTAAAAACTTTAAATAATGCCAAGGCTTTGTGAACATAGTTGCAAACATGATGATGTGATGCCTCCTCAGGAACATATCAGTAACATAGTGGTGGTTTAGCTCGAGCCAATACCTCGAGCGCAAAGCTTGTGAGCGCGCCTATATTTATTCAAGCTAAGGCACAGCTAGCTAGTGCTGTGTTTACTAATTGACGCAAGGCTTACAGCTAAACCAGAGGTTAAGATGACATGAGACAGCCCATCCAAACGCACTATTCCATAATAGGGCTTGCATGAGCTTGTCTTAATTGAGGAGCTCAGTTGAGGTCGTAGTCAATGGCAAGATCGTTTGCTGCTTTGAAGATGGCGCTCTCGAGCAATGCCATAATCGCACTATCTACCTCAGACACGCCTGCTCGCATACGGTTTAAGACCACACTTTCCGGCACAAAAGCTTCATCGCTAGCAACACCTAGGGCGTCTAATTGCCCTGTTTGTGTGTCCACCAAACGCATTGATACAGATACTGTCGTGCGGTAGCCCGTTGCACTTAGCGTGCCTATAGGCGTCCCTCCCAAGCTAGCACCGGTACGATTGGCATCAGCTTCTAAAAGTTCAACATAAATAAACTTTTGTGCGCCCAATATATTGCCAATTTGGGGCGCTGTTGACAGATTGACAACGCCACTTGCACCAAGGCTTTGTTCTTCCAAGATGCTGTCAAGCTGATTTCGCTCAACCAAAATAAAGCGCGGCCGAAAAAAGGGATGCCTGCGCAACTGTACCAAGGTACTGCTGTAAATTGCATCTACCAAAGGTGGTGAATACGGGCGGCTTAAGCTTTCACCGACAACAATTGTTGTGGTGACGGGTGGCGTTGCAAGTGTGTTTGGGTTACTACCTACATAGGCTGTTGATTGACTGCGTGACACGGATCCGGCGGGTGTACACGCCCCTACCATCAGCACGCTAGCCGCTAACAAGATAGTCCTCGAGCACCGTGCCACATTGTGCTTATTTAGTCTTGACCGAGTTTTTAGCCTTAACCGAGTTTTTAGCCTTAGCCAGGTTGTTAACCCTAATGTTCCCCCACGAGATAGCCACATGTTTGTCTCCTTTAATTAGGAATTTATCATGTCATATTGTATTGGGGGTGTGGATTGTGAGTGGGGGCTCTAGTTAGGAAGTAGAATGTGGACTAGCTCAGTACAGCTATCGATTCCAAAATAACAACCCAGAAGATTCGGCGCGTTTAAGGTTCAACTTGAAACTGCAGACTAACTGCCGTCTGGTCCAACAGAATGAGTCTTTCTTCAGGTGGGATGTCAAACAGACCATGTAGATTGTTACCAGCAACATCTTCAAGTGAGGTATTGACAAGCAGTTCATATGCCCCAGGTTGCCAAGCTGATGCCGGATAAAAGTGCCAAACAGTTTCGTGCTGCTCGAGCCCAATCTCCCCACG
>JBCCOX010000233.1:0-7298 GCA_039025155.1 Deinococcota bacterium
ACAGCATACACAGGCAATACATGCGGGAGTAGCTCAGCTGGTAGAGCACCACCTTGCCAAGGTGGATGTCGCGAGTTCGAATCTCGTCTCCCGCTCCATGTTTTATTGTTGTGTAGCGACCAAAGCTCACTTTGACTTGTGTGCTTCTAAAGGTAAAAGAACTGTAGTGATACATAAGTATTGAACTATATATGGATTGATTGGTACTCGTGCTGTTCGGCTAGTATTAAGGTAGCTCAGTACTTACAGTTAACGCTATAGTAAGCAAATTTTAACTTGCTATCCTTGAATGATTGTAGCTTTGAATCTTTATCTTTAGATGTCATAAGTAGTTAGGACAACTGCTCAGCAAAGTTTTATGAAAAAGCTTAGACCAAAAAGTTATGATGCCCATGTATTCGTTTGCCACGGTAGCAAATGCAGTAGGCAAGGAGCATCTAAGCTCAAGGCGACCCTACAGCGTGAATTGAAAGCTAATAGATGTGCCGTACGAATAAGTAGAACCACATGCCAGGGCTTGTGTAGGCATAGTTGTGTCGTAGGCTTGGAAGCTAAGAAGTCGATATGGTGGGGGAGTGTCAGTTTAGAAGATACTCCCAAATTAAGTAAGAAGATTGTTAAGCGCCTAAGCTGAAGCATCTGCTCGAGCCTCAGAAGCTAGTCTCAAGAATAACTTCCCAACCTTTTAGGATTGTAAACTTGGGCGCTCTGATGAGTGTACAAATGTATTGTCTTAACTATGTACTGGAATGATTTTGGGGCAATCAATTGGGCGTTATAATGAAGACACAAAGCTCTACAGAGAGATTTGTACTAGTTATCACCAACGTAAACATCGATCTATGTAGGTTGATCTTAAGGAGGAAAAATAGTTATGGCAACAAAAACCGTAAGTGTGGCTTCTGATGCTGTTGTGTATGACAGTAAAATTGATATTGCATTAGAGGCTCGTAAAGAGCTTGTGGGCATGCTCAATCAACAACTTGCAGACACAGCAGATCTACATGGTCAGGTCAAGCAAGCTCACTGGAATGTCAAAGGTATTCACTTTCAACAGCTTCATGAGCTTTTTGATAAAGTAGCAGAAAGCATCGAAGAGTATGTAGACACAATTGCAGAGCGAGTGACGACACTTGGCGGTGTTGCTATGGGCACGGTGCGTATGGCAGCTGAAAACTCAACTTTGCCAGAGTATCCTGCGAATATTGTCACGGGCGAAGACCACCTTAATACGGTGATTGATCGCTGGGCTGCCTACGCTGCCTCTAACAGAGCAGCTGCAACCCGCTCTGGAGAGCTTGGTGACCCTACAACAGAAGATATGTTTGTAGAGATTTCTCGAGCTGTAGATTTAAGCCTCTACTTCCTAGAATCGCACATTCAGGACTAAGCTGACATTTAAGCTATCCAAATCCCCTGCTCTTGGATATTAATAGCAGGGGATTTTCTATTAGTAAGGTCAAGAGCATCTTCATTGATTCTGAAAATGGAAGTAGAACTACTATGGCTAGGTATAAATGTCTCTAGTAAAGTATGCTAGCTTACATGTATGTTAATCTAAATTAGAAAGGCTCACTAAGCAAAATTGCATTTTGAAGCAATTCCGACTAAAATAGTAGAGATTAACATGAAACCAGCACTATCAACGCATAAAGAACGGTATGAACTCCTTATAGAACGGCGCAGGTTAATGCTCGAGCTAGCCCGCTTGCGCACCCAAATAGATACCCACCCACGTTGGCAACAAGTTTTGCTAACACACCCTGATTTACAGTTAGATTGTGACCACGTGCTCGAGTCACTTGGCTGTAAACTCTGCCAAAAAGTCTGTCAAGCTGAGTGCCCTGTCATTCTGGGCGACGTACGCAGAATCTACAACCGACTCATTGTGCTTGCTAAAGTTTGGGTTGCGTTAGAGGCAGATCAACCTATAAGTGTGCTGTATGACGCGCTTGCGTGTCTCGAGGAGAGTGCTGAATAATGAATAAAGGTGTGTACACGCTGACTTAGCTTCTCATGTCATCAAGAGATTTTTCGTAAAAAACACTTAGTGGGTCGTCTGTGTAGTTGCCAAAAGATGACACCTTAGAAAAACCTATTTTCTCATACAATCCAAGAGCTTCAGGTTGATAAATGCCTGCCTCCAGACGCAATATAGTGATGTGCCGGGACATAGCAACATCACTTGCGTGGTCAAGTAGTTTTTTAGCTAGACCCTGACCACGAAATTGGGGCGCGACATACATGCGTTTTACTTCAGCATAGGACTCAGGCATGTCAAAAAATTTAAGGCCCACACATCCTGCTGCACTACCGTCAACACGAATAACAAAAAAGATGACGTTTTCTGTCACAAGTTGCTCAATGCTTAATCCGTGACGACTTTCCGGTGGGTAGAGCGGGTCGAGGTAGGCCTCGAGCTCGGCGATCAACATGTGTGCGTCAGGGCTATCGGGACGTTCTTGTTGAATGGTGATCATAAGTGTGACTCCTAAAGATAAGCTCCCCTTGAGGTATCAGTTAGCAATTCCAAGATATATTCCCCCACACTAAGTGGGGTTATTTCGACTCGCCTAGCTCGCATCTGAAGTTGCTGGAACAACTCCAGATGAAAACGCTAAGTGTATTGCCGTCATTCTTTATCAACAACATCTAAAGACCTTAGATGAAGACCTGAAGACGCATCAAGCATTGACCTTCATCCACAAACATGTTAGCGTTAACAAAGACGTAAAAAATTTAATCCAAAAGGAGCATACGATGAAACAGATTCGTCATGTCATGCTTGCTGTGCTAATGCTTTTAGTTTTTGCTAGCACAGCCCACGCGCAGTTTGTTGGTATTTCTATGCCAACCCAGTCCTCCGCCCGCTGGATTTCTGATGGTAACAGCATGGTGGAAGCTTTTGAAGCCAAAGGCTACCGCACCGACTTGCAATTTGCCGAAGACGACATCCCCAACCAGCTTGCCCAAATTGAAAACATGATTGTGAAGGGTGTTGATGCTTTGGTCATTGCCGCCATTGACGGTACAACTTTATCTGATGCGCTTGCGCTAGCTGCTGACCAGGGTATTGTGGTACTCGCCTACGACCGCTTAATTCGGGATTCTGAAAATGTGGATTACTATGCCACGTTTGACAACTTCCGGGTGGGTGTCTTGCAAGCTGAGTACATTGAGCAAGCGCTCGAGCTAGAAGGTGGCGCTGGACCATTTAACATTGAGCTTTTTGGTGGTTCCCCAGACGATAACAACGCCTATTTCTTTTACGATGGTGCCATGAGCGTGTTACAGCCTTATATTGATGGCGGCCAACTGATTGTTCAAAGTGATCAAATGGGTATGGATACAGTGTCCACCTTGCGTTGGGATGGGGCAACCGCCCAAGCACGTATGGACAACTTGCTTAGCGCGTTTTACACCGACCAGCAAGTAGATGCCGTGTTATCACCTTATGACGGGCTTAGCATCGGCATCATCTCCTCGCTGAAAGGCGTTGGCTACGGTAGTGATGATTTGCCGATGCCCGTGATTACGGGGCAAGATGCTGAAGTTCAATCTGTGAAGTCTATTTTGGCTGGCGAGCAAACCTCAACTATCTTTAAAGATACCCGCGAGCTGGCTCAAGTGGCTGCAAATATGGTGGATGCCATGATTAGCGGTGGCGAAGTTCCCGTCAACGATACAGAAACCTACGAAAATGGCGTCAAAATTGTGCCGTCGTTTTTGCTATCTCCTGTAAGTGTAGACGTAGACAACTGGGAAGATGTGCTACTAGGCAGCGGCTACTACACTGAAGACCAAATTCGTTAATCTGTTAGACATGTGAGATATTATAGCGTTAGCCGTTAGTATTGAGCTAGCTCAATACTAACCGAGCAGAGCGAGTACCAATAAATCCGCTCAGTTAATAGCTTAATGCTTATGCATACCGCTATAAATGTGGTCGCTGTAAGTTGAGCGGCCACGTTTTTGTTGGGGTAGAGATAACTCAACGACTGATTAGATCATCATGACTAAAAACATAGTGACCAAGGACATAGCAACCAAGGACATAGTGCAGATGGTTCAAGACAATCAAGCAATCTCAAGCATCCAAACGAATCTACCCCCGACTTCGGTAGGACTGTCTGATAAGGTGATTCTCGAGATTCGCGGCATCAGCAAGACCTTTCCGGGTGTAAAAGCTTTGGATAACGTCAACGTGAAAGTTCACGAGGGTGAGATTCACGCGCTGGTTGGTGAAAATGGTGCAGGTAAGTCAACGTTGATGAAAATCGTCAGCGGCGTGCATCCCTACGGTTCGTACAGCGGTGACGTGTATTTTGACGGGCAAGTGTGTGCGTTTAAGACCATTCGTGACAGCGAGCGCGTGGGCATCATCATCATTCACCAAGAACTGGCGTTAGTGCCGCTTTTATCCATTGCCGAAAACATCTTTTTAGGTAACGAGCGGGTCAAAAACGGGCGGATTGACTGGTTTCAAACGGTTTCTAAAACCCGTGAACTGCTTGACAAAGTAGGTTTACACGAAGCAGCAGACACGCTTGTTAACGACATTGGCGTAGGCAAGCAGCAACTGGTTGAGATTGCTAAAGCCCTTTCCAAAGACGTGCGTTTGCTCATCCTAGACGAACCTACGGCAAGTTTAAATGAGAGTGACAGTGAGGCTTTGCTCGAGCTCCTGCTCGAGTTCAAACAACAGGGCATCACCTCTATTTTGATTTCCCACAAGCTCAACGAAATTGCCAAAGTGGCTGATTCCATCACCATTTTGCGCGATGGTGCCAGCATTGAAACGCTCGATAACGCTAGCGTGGACGAAGCGCGCATTATTCGCGGCATGGTTGGGCGTGAACTGTCCAACCGCTACCCTGAGCGCACGCCAGATATTGGTGAGGTTATTTTTGAAGTGCGCGACTGGAACGTCTACCACCCCTTGCAGCGTGACCGCCAGATGATTTACAACGTCAACTTCAATGTGCGGCGCGGCGAGGTCGTAGGGATTGCCGGGCTTATGGGGTCTGGGCGTACCGAACTAGCCATGAGTGTTTTTGGCAAATCTTACGGGCAGCGTATTAGCGGTCGTGTGCACATGCATGGTGCTGAGGTTGACGTGAGTAGCATCAACAAAGCCATTAACAACAAACTTGCCTATGTGACTGAAGACCGCAAAACCTACGGCTTGGTACTGGGTAATGATATTCGCCGTAACGTGACGCTTGCCAATTTGGGAGCTGTGTCTGAGAACTTGGTAATTAGCGACGCCAAGGAGATGCTAGCAGCACTTGATTACCGCGAAAAGTTGAACATAAGGTGCTCGAGCGTCTTGCAAGAGGCCGTCAACTTATCTGGTGGCAACCAGCAAAAAGTGGTGTTGAGCAAATGGCTGTTTGCAGACCCAGAGGTGCTTATTTTAGATGAACCCACGCGCGGGATTGATGTTGGCGCTAAGTACGAAATCTATACAATTGTCAATCAACTTGTGGCGGCTGGTAAAGCCATC
Organism: Deinococcota bacterium; assembly: GCA_039025155.1. GTDB lineage: Bacteria > Deinococcota > Deinococci > Deinococcales > Trueperaceae > JBCCBI01. Next base: position 5,507 of record JBCCOX010000233.1, read on the forward strand.
ATCCTTATTTCATCTGAACTGCCAGAAATTTTGGGTGTTTGTGACCGTATTTATGTCATGAACGAAGGGCGCATGGTTGGTGAGATGTCTTCTGAAGGTGCTTCACAAGAAAAGATTATGGCTGAAATTGTGAAGCTCGAGGATAAGGAGGTTCGCGCGTGAGTAGCATCAGCGCATCCAAACAAATTACAGACGGTTCTACGTTTGGTGACACACTAAGGCGTTCATTGCGTCAGTACGGCATGTTGATTGCTTTAGTTGTCATTATGGGATTTTTTCAATGGCGCACTGGGGGCGTACTGCTGCGCCCGCTTAACATTACCAACCTCATTTTGCAAAACAGTTACATCGTCATTATGGCTATTGGCATGCTCTTGGTGATTGTCGCTGGGCACATTGATTTGTCGGTGGGGTCGGTGGTGGGGTTTACGGGCGCGCTAGCTGCCACCATGACCGTCACCAACGGCATCCATTGGAGTATCACCATCGTTGCCTGTTTGCTAGTGGGGATTCTTGTTGGGGCTGCCCAAGGCTATTGTGTGGCGTTTTTAGAAATTCCTGCTTTTATTGTGACGCTAGCTGGCATGTTGGTGTTTCGGGGTCTAAGTTTGACGTTACTGCAAGGGCAGTCGGTTGGGCCGTTTCCTGAAACATTCCGGGGTATTAGTAGTGGCTTTGTACCCAATCCACTACCAAGCATTATGTTTCGAGGGGACGACTTACACACAACCTCAATTGTGCTGAGTGTGCTTATTGTGCTAGCAATTTTTGTGCTCAATACGCGCCAACGTCAAAATCAACAGCGTTACAACTTCAAAACTGAACCTGCGGTGATGTGGTTGCTTAAAACCATCTTAGCGGCTGGGGCTATCCTCTATTTAACATATCTACTGTCCTCATATCGCGGTTTTCCTAATGTGCTTTTGATCATGTTTGTGCTGATTGTAGTTTATGCGTTTTTGACCAATCAAACGACGATTGGGCGGCGCATTTACGCGCTGGGTGGCAACGTCAAAGCGGCCAAACTTTCTGGCATCAACACCGAACGCCTCACCTTTTTGACCTTTACCAACATGGGCTTTTTGGCAGCACTTGCTGGACTTGTATTTGTGGCTCGTTTTAACAGTGCAACGCCTAGGGCAGGAACTGCTTTTGAGCTAGATGTGATTGCGGCAGTGTTTATTGGGGGTGCTTCTGCCAAAGGCGGTGTTGGCACGGTCATTGGGGCGGTTATCGGTGCGTTTGTGATGGGCGTGATGAACAACGGCATGTCAATTTTGGGTGTGGGCATTGATTGGCAACAGGTCATTAAGGGCTTGGTGCTTCTTGCAGCCGTGTTTTTTGATGTTTACAACCGCCGCCGAGGTTAGACGAGTCTGTAATTCACAAGAGGATGTGCGGGCATCAGCTATTTGGATTCATTGCACCTCATGCTAGACAATTAAACATCTTTTCCCCTTTTGACAACACTTAGGCAGACGTGCAGGCAACACAGCCTCATCGCGTTGAGCTACTACTAGCACTATCAATCTACTGCAGAAATTAATTTTATGGACGTTTCTAAACCCACAAAAAATGTAACCCTCAACGATGTGGCGCAAGCTAGTGGTGTGTCGCATCAGACGGTCTCGAGGGTCATTAACAATAGCCCCAACGTAGCTAAAGCAACCCGGGCCCGCGTCCGTGAGGTAATCACCGCTCTTGGTTACCGCCCCAACAGTGCTGCTCGGCAACTCGTTACAGGTGCGCGCAATACTGTAGGTATCATCAGTTACGGGATGAACCACTACGG
>JBCCOX010000234.1:0-7250 GCA_039025155.1 Deinococcota bacterium
CGCGCTCGCCATTCACGACGAACAGGCAGCATACGTAGCACTGCAAGGTGATGACAGCCTCGAGGCACGGTTTAACCGTTTTGTCGTTAACCCGTCGTTGGAGGATTACGCCAACTTACAAGCCCAGCTTACGGGTGAGGTGTTGGACTTGCTCGAGGCGGTTGCCTTCCAACTTGGCTACCGCGACACCCCCCCAGAACCCCAAGCTGCTGAGGCTGAAGTTAAAGCTTATCTGCTAGCGACACAAGCCCATCATTTACTAGCTACTGGCGACGGACAAGCGGGCATGAACAGATTAGAGCAAGCTGCCAACCTCGCTAAAGACAGCTCACCGACCTTTGCCGCCCGGCTCTACGGAGAGTGGGCGAGTCTCGAGAGCATGGCAGGGCCGCTGAGCCACAAAGGACTTGGCTATTTTGAAACAGCACTCGAGCTATTTGAGGATACGAACTTTAATGATGCTCGAGCCGAATTATGGCTTCACTTTGGCATCGCGTGCCAAGACCGCGCTGAGGGTAGCAAAGGCTGGCTCCTCAAAGCTGTGAATGCTTACCAAGAAGCCCTCAAAGTTTTGACCAAGACGCATCTACCCCACTCTTACGGCCTCGCTCAGATGAATTTGGCGTTGTGCTACTTAAACATGCCCATGAACGACGAGGCTGACAAGCTGCGCCCAGCCATTGCTGTTCAGTCGCTCCGTGGCGCGCTCGAGGTGTTTACCCAGGAAGGCCAACCCGAGATGTGGGCAAGTGCCACGCTCAACCTCGCCAACGCCCTGCAGCACGCTAAAACGTCTCACCCAGAAGACAACTTGTGGGAGGCTGTGGCGTTGTACGAAGATGTGCTGACGGTTCGCAATCAAGATAGTGATGCCTTAGGCTACGCCCGCGTGCTGGCCAATCAAGGTAACGCACTGGCGCATTTAGGGGCGTTTAGTCGGGCTGTACCTCGCTTGCAACAAGCACAAGACCTGTTTGCAGGTGCTCGAGACGACGTAGCGGTGGCCACCCTTGAAACCATCCTCGAGGACATTCACGCGCGTAAGCAGGCAGGTAGCTAAGGTGGAGCTTCACGAAAAACAATACTTTGAGTTTTTGCTCAACGCCGCCATTGAGCGTTTTAGTGAACGCCTTATTCAACGTAAAGAAGGTTTAGAAAATGGCCTAGCTGCATTTCGCGCTAACCCAGAAGGTGAGGGTGTGTGGTTTAGCCAATTTGTCGATAACTTTTTTGAGGACATGTTACTTACCAACAGCGCCAGTGCCTGCCTTATTTTGGAAGCCCTCGAGAAACGCCCCATCGAACAACATCATCTGGATACCTTATCAACAGGCAAACTTAAAGACATCTTACAAACCTTAGCCAAGCAAGCATTTAAAGAGTTGCTGTTTGTGAAACTTCAAGAAAGCCTCGAGCAGACCCTAGCGTATGGGGTTTGAGGACATCAGTCTTACCATTATTGATGTTGTCATTAGAGTGGCTAATGGAACTTGAGGATTGATTTATTGACGAGTTTAGCTAGGACAAAATAAACATAGCATTTATGAGATTTTGAGAACGCAAAATATAACGAGGAGGATTTTATGAGCAACGCGGTTGCGATTGCAGAAACACCTTTTGAAGACCTTGCCAAACGTGCAGATGACTGCCTCGAGGTGGTTAATAAGCTAGATGAAGATGCTAAGAAGGCGGCGCTCGAGCTAAAACAAGTTGTTGACGACCTCAACACCCACGCCATTACTAAATTGGTGCGCTTAATTCGGGACAGTGACTTGGGTCAGGAACTACTTTATGAGGCGCTCGAGCAACCCGAAATTTACACGCTGTTTCTCACCCATGGCATCATTCAACCTTCCTTAGAAACCCAAGTCGCGCAGGCACTAGAACTCATCAAACCCTACGTGCAGTCTCACGGCGGCGATGTTGAACTGGTTGAAATTCAGGACGATGTTGCTTATGTGCGTTTGCACGGATCGTGCTCGGGCTGTTCGATGAGCGCCCAAACCCTCAAAGATGGCGTGGCAGAAACAGTTACCAAACGGGTGCCGCAGATTACGCGGGTTGAAGAAATTAAAGAAGATAGCGTCGCCGGGTTTATTTCACTTGACTCTATTCGCGACTTTGATGACGGCAACCTCGCCAGCATGGGTTGGGTTGAGGGGCCACTGGCAAGCCAAGTGATTGAGGGTCGTCCATTTCGCGTACAAGGTGATGATTACAATGCACTTGTGATACGGCTCGAGGGACGCTTATTTGCCTACCGCAACGAATGCCCCCACATGGGTATGCCCCTAGAACGCGGCGAGTGTGAGGGCAACATCCTCACCTGTCCCTGGCACAGTTTTCAGTTTGACCTCACCAGTGGCGAGTGTGTGACCGCGCCATCCGTGCAGTTAGAACCTTACCCACTGCGGCTCGAGGACGGCCGCATTTGGTTGCGCCCTAGCTAGTTTATTGATGACGACAGTCACGCAATCTGCTCGCCCCGTTCGCTGGCTTGGCGCACCTGCAACCTACGGTTTAGCCCTACCCGCTGCTCAGCCGAGCGCTAGCCAGTTCTACGCACCCCGTGGCGTGTTCATGAACGATGAGGTGTTCATCGCCGTGGACTCCGGCAACCACCGGGTGCTCATTTGGCATGACCCCTTGCCAGACAGCCACAGCCCCGCTGACGTTGTACTAGGTCAAGCGGATTTTGTCAGCGAAGGTCCTAAATTGCTGCACCTACCCACCGGTGTGGGCGTGTTTGAAGGGATGCTCTTCATTGCCGACGCGTGGCATCATCGGGTTCTCATTTGGGACAAGCTACCTGAGGTGAACAACCAACCGCCCGACCGTGTGCTGGGGCAAGCTGATGTCAACGGAACTGAGCCTAATCGGGGCACAAACGTCACCTCAACCAGTTTTTACTGGCCCTACGGACTTGGCTATGTTCACGGGCGTTTTTATGTGACTGATACCCAAAACAGGCGCGTGGTGTATTGGCACGGACTACCTGATACTGACCAACCACCTGATGGCATTCTGGGACAAGAGGATTTTGAGACGATGCTCGAGAATCGCGGTGGCGCAATCGGTCCCAAAAGTTTCCGCTGGCCGCACGCCGTAGCAGGGGATGACACCACCCTCTTCATTGCAGATGCTGGCAATCACCGCGTTCTCGGTTGGTCACCCATTCCAAATGGAGATGTGGATGCCAACATCGTCCTAGGACAGCAAGACTTTGCAACCGGACAAGAATGGCCGTACGGACCACAAAATGCTTCTGCGTTGCGGTTTCCCTATGCCATCAGCCAAGATAATGGCAAGCTCGCCATTGCCGATACCGCCAACAACCGCGTGGTCATTCACAACACGCTACCGACAAAGGGGATTTACAAACCTGCCGATGTGGTCATTGGTCAGCCTGACTTTACAGCTAACGGCGAAAATCACTGGAAAGCTGTGACGGATGAAACACTCTGTTGGCCGTATGGGATTCATTTGCACAACAATTACCTTGCCATTGCAGATTCGGGGAACAATCGCGTGATGGTATGGGAGCTAGCTGCCTCAGAATAACTTGAGCAAACTTAATTCAGCATTTCTACTAATTTTTGATAAAATTTGTCTCTTTACGCAAAATTAACTCGGCTGTAGATATCATTACTTGGTGGTGTTGAGAGCATCATGAGCTGTGATGACAATTTACAAAATTGCCTTTTGAATATCATTTGAGTTTAGGTTTAGTGGCACGTGATGCTGATGAAGTCGTCATCGCAAGTGAGTTTGACGGCATTATCTAACCTTGTGATGCATCGACTTATCGTCTGATTGCTGCAGCTCACACAATTTATTTTGATACTCGAGACAAATTTGGATATATTCCACAGCACCAAAAACCCTTCCATTACGCGAATAAGCAGATATCTCAAGGTCGGTCAAGCCATCGTGACATCGAAAGGCTTGACTCTGACGTTACGGTAGACCTTACCTTTAATATAGGTCGTTAAACAACGACATCTTAAAGGAGGCAACATCATGGTTCAGTCTGTCAAGCAAGGTGTAAGTCGTAATGTCAAGCAAGCTGGTGAGCAGGGAAGTAAGCGGGGGCTCGAGCGCACGACTGCAATTATTCTCATCCTCGAAGGCCTTTTGTTTTTTGTGCCTTTGATTGTCCTAGGTACTGCCATCAACTGGCCTGCCAGCCTAGATGAACCCGCGAGTGTCAATTTACCCCTCATTGCCGAAAATTGGAACATGGTGCTGTTGGGTTACGGTGTCTACCTCATCTACTCTATTTTGTTTTGGCCACTGTCTCACTTAGTTACGCGGGTCATTGCACCAAATAACGTGAACACCCCAATGCTTAGCGTTGCCAGTGGGTTTGGCGTTGCTTCAGCGGTACTACGCGTTTTGGGCATCAACCGTTGGTTGTACCCTATGCCGCTACTCGCCCAACTTTATTTGGCACCGGGTGCAAGCGAACAAACGCAAGAAACAATTTCTATTGTCTACGACACGCTTAACTCCTATGCGGGTACTCTTGGCGAAATGATGGGCGTTAGTCTGTTTGCGGCTCTTTGGTTCACGCTTGTTTCAGTAGCTTTGCTGCGTTCAGCTAACTTTCCTAAGTGGTTAGGTGCATTTGGGATGCTTTCTGCAATTTCGTTGTACACACCGCTAGTTAGTGTCATTGGTAGAGACCCTGGCATATTGATTCAGATAAGTGTCACTCTATCGATTCTTTGGTTTTGGGCGTTTGCAGGCGTCTTGCTAATGCGTAAAGCACGCGACTAGCATTTAGAACATCACCACATGGCTCGAGCTTAACAGCCATCACGATATTAACGATGCCAACATCAACCAATAATAATTACACCTCATTCAAATACTTCAAAGGAGTCGCACCATGAACACAACTCACGTTATTTTTGGAACCGGTCCCGTAGGGCGCGCCATTATGAACGAACTGGTAAACCGTGGCGAAAACGTCAGAATGGTCAACCGTAGCGGTCATATGGAACTTAGCAAAACTCAGCAAAAACACGTCACTATTAGCAAAGCAAATGCCTACGATGTAGATGCTGTCCGCGATGTTGTTCACGGTGCAGAGGTTGTCTACCAAGCTGCTCAGCCGAGTTACAGCCAATGGCCGGAGAAGTTTCCGCCCTTGCAAGAGGCTATTTTGGAGGGCACTGCGGCAGCAGGTGCCAAACTAGTCATTGCTGATAACTTGTATATGTACGGAGATGTTGATGGGAAGATTCACGAGGAACTCCCTTATAGTGCAACAACGCGCAAAGGTCAGATTCGAGCCCAGCTAGCTCAAACCGCCCTAGACGCACATCATGACGGCAAACTTCAGGTGACCATTGGCCGCGCGGCCGACTTTTATGGACCTTATGTGCGTTCGTCTACACTAGGTGAGCGCGTGTTTGAGCCGCTCCTAGCTGGCAAAACCGCCTCTGTACCCGGTAACCCAGACCTACCCCACAGCTATACGTTTATTAGCGACTTCGGTAAAGCCTTGGTGATGTTGGGCGCACATGAAAGCGCATATGGTCAAGTGTGGCATGTTCCCAACGCATCCATCTGCACAACTCGCGAGCTTGTTGAAAAAGCTGCCGCACAGCTTGGTAAGCCCGCCAAACTTAGTGGCATGAGCACGTTCATGATGCGTGTAGGTGGCCTCTTTGTCCCCGAAGCGCGCGAAACCGTTGAGATGATGTACGAGTTTAACACCCCCTTTGTGGTGGATAGCAGCAAGTTTGTGGCTACTTTTGGCGACATCAGCACGCCTACCGAAGAAGGGTTGCGTCAAACCCTAGCTTGGTACGAACATCAGCTTGTCACCGCTGCTTGATCCCTAAACCTCCTAGATGTTCTGCTAAATGTTTGAGTGGCTAACCTCTAATACCAAATCCGGTTGATTCCTTCGGGAATCAACCCCTTCCAGAGCAGGTAAGATACACTACGAAATCCGCGCTGGACGAGATGATGCCGTTAGGCATTATTCGGGATATAAGCGGATTTCGTATAGGAGGTCGTTTTAGGCCGATGATGATAGGGTGCTCGCACCCTCTGACCGATCGGTGCGGGTTGACCAACGCCCAACGGCAATGACCGTGAGTAGAGCAATAAGAATCACATTGACCGCAATTTGGGAAATCTCACCAGCTGCTAAGTGGGTACCAGCCGCCCCCAACATAATAATAATGAGCCCAAGGGCAGCTAGTGGCGTAAGTTTAGGTGCAATCTTGGTTGCCCACGGTACGACGAGCCCAATTGCACCAAGGAGTTGCAACGTGCCAATCATGCGCATAAAGCCAACTGAATAGGGCAAGCTGGCCATATTTTCACGTGCTGGCTCGAGCCACAACATGTTCGCTGTACCACCCGTCCCAAACAGTAGTGCCAGCAATGCTTGCAAAATCCACAAGATGATGTTCATAGGGTACACCCTCCTTTTTGTGAGCACGCCACGGTATCTGCCGCAGCACCACACATGGATGTACCCCAGTAGTGTCAACATTTGGTTTGGGTTGCGTCTAAGTTGTGTCGGTGTCTTGGATAGCACACTCAACACTGGGTATCCGCAATGGACATAAGTTCATCAATAATGCTGCTTTGCTGAGTTTGCGAGAGATCGTCACTTAGCACAACTTGTCCCAAGTAGCCGCAGTAAATCACGCGCGCTTTGGCCTGGGCTCGAGCATCGTCTAGCCCCATATTACTAAGCAAGGTCGTGACATACTCGAGGCGTTTAGCGTCGACATCTGCCAGCGTGGTTTGCACCGCGGGTTCGTAGAACGACCAGGCGCGCACCGCCCGCTCGAGCGACCTACTGCTACCCACAGCAATACGGATGAGGCGCTCGAGCTTAGCGTGCGGGCTTACCTCTTGCGTTTCAATGTCTTGAATAATGGCTGCCACCGTCACCTGATACCAGTGGGCTAAAACAGCTCGGTGAAACGCCCCCAAATCTTTAAAGTGCCAATAAAAACTACCCCTCGACACGCCTAAAGATTTTGCTAGCGTATCCGCTTTAAGCACCGTAAAGCCGTGTTGTGCAAGCTGATGTAAGCCGTGGTCAAGCCATTGTTCTTTGCTTAAGCGGCTCATAGTAATCTATATTTTTTGATTTCATAGTACATACGCTCTAACTTTAAGCTCGATTTCCATACAGAAGTGTATTGACAGGCCAGATAAAGTGCTACGTTTCGCATTAATGCCCTCCTAGGGTATGTCTAGAACGTCAAAGATAAAAC
>JBCCOX010000235.1:0-7245 GCA_039025155.1 Deinococcota bacterium
AAACGACGGCAAGGTGAGGCCCACAATTGACACAATACGCACCAGTGTGTCCCAAGTACTGCCTCTTGCTTGGGCAGCTAAAATGCCAAGCGGAAAGCTGATGATGAGGGCAACAGCGAGAGAGAGAAGGGTAAGCTCGAGCGTCACCGGTAAACGTGCCGCAATTTCATCTGCAACGGGTTGACCTGTCCAGATGCTGGTTCCAAAATCACCGCGCACTACGCCACCAAGCCACTGCAAATACTGCTCGTGGAGGGGTAAGTCTAGCCCCAAGCGGGTTCTGAGCGCTGCCACCCGCTCGGGGCTGATGTCCGTATTAGCACCAAGCATAATCTCAACGGCGTCACCGGGAATAAACCGCAACATCAAAAACACGAGTAAAGACACGCCAAATAGCACGATCAATAGGTCTAGTAAGCGGCGAATGATGTAGCTGGTCACGATAGGTGTCCTTAGCTAGGTGGTAAATGGCGGTGAGGCATATGGGTTATTAGCAGCAGCGATGTATTAATGAAATTCTCGAGAAACAGGAGAAAAGGGGAAGGAGAGATGCCATCGCTTGCATAAAGCAGGTCATCACAGCACTGTGAAGGTGTTGCAATTAGTTGTGTGTCGAATGCTACTTATGAAGATGGCATCAAAAGATGTCATCACGTAGTTGCAATAACATCACCATGTACATTGATGGCAACGTTATTGCTTAGCAGGGTTTTAAGAGGACAAAAAAACTTACTGAAGGCTAACTTCTCGTAGAGAACGCAAGCTGCGGGTAGGCATTTGCTCAAAGCCGGCTACATTATCGCGCACGGCAGAGAGTAGCGTGCCATAGGCGACGTGGACAACTGGGCCAGTGCAAGCAAGTAATTCTTGCAGTTCGGTGTAGGTGGCGCTGCGCTCATCAAAGCTTGTTTGACGGCGACCTTGATCGAGGAGCGCGTCAACTTCTGAGCTGTTGAATTGGTAGATGTTGGTGGCACCGGTGCTGTGGAAGGTTCGGTACAAATAACCATCTGGGTCGGCGTTACCCCCGTTGAGGCTCACAAACGTATCAAAGTCACTGTTACGCCAGCGTTGCACAAAATTACCAAATTCTTCGATGTTAATCGTGGCGTCAATGCCAGCGTCCACCAGTTGTGCTTGAATGACCTGAGTTGCATCAGAGACAATTCTGTTAGTGCCAAAACTCAAAATTTCAAAGCTGAGGTCGCTAGCACCTGCGTCTTCTAGCAACGCCGCAGCGCGATCAAGGTCATATTGATAACAACTGTAGGCACTCGTATCAAGCGCCCAATCACTTAAACCTGGACTCAAAGGCCCGCCGGGAACAGCTTGGCCAAAGTAAACAGCCTCAACAATTTCCTCCCGGTTAATGATGAGGTTGATAGCCTCACGTACACGTGGGTCATCAAATGGTTCTACAGTGGTGTTGAAGCCAAGTAGGCTGTACGCCAAATCTTGAGTGCTCAAAATAGTCACGCCAGACGTGCCTTCTAGTGTTTGCGCGGTGGCGGGGTCAACATCTGGCAGCAAGTGATACGTACCCGTGCGAAGGCCAGCAGCGCGGGTAGCAGCTTCGGGGACAACGTTGTAACGTAAGGCGGCAAGCTTAGGTTCGTCTGCACGGTAGTAGCCATCAAATGCCTCGAGCAGCACGTAAGTATCCGGTACAACCTCCGCTAAGGTGAACGGTCCCGTCCCCACAGCAACTTGGCTCAGGTCTTCTGATTCAGCAACTTCACGGGCGACCACGCTCAAGTTAGCAGTGTTACCCAAAAATGGTGCAAATGACTCACTAAGGGTGAACACCACTGTGAAGTCATCTGTTGCTTCGGCGCTTGTGACCTGACTAAAACGACTCGCTTGGGGTGAGCCGGTGGCTTCGTCCATAATGCGCTCAAACGAGTAGACCACGTCCTCAGCGGTAAAGGGGCGGCCGTTGTGAAAGGTGACGCCTTCACGCAGCGTAAACGTGTAGGTGAGGCCGTCGTCGCTAATATCCCAACTGGTTGCTAAGCCGGGTTCAACTTGTAAATTGGCGTTAATTTCAACGAGCCCATCATAAATTTGCCCGAGTACAGCAAACGAACTAAAGGCTGTGACCACATGCGGGTCAAGCCCGACTGGGGACTGGTCTACGGCAAGCTCGAGCGTGCCCTCCTGAGCTGTAGCTAACCCTAGTAATAAGAACAATCCTATAAAAACTCGCTTCATACTTTTAGCCTCCTCTTTCTTACGTAATATTCAGATGATGATCTGATCAGTAAGTATATTGATTGAGTTAACGGTTTTAGTACATGAATTGGCGTTAGAAAAGAGCATCAGCTTGGTAAACGCCCATCTGGTTGATGGCTGATGCTGTGGCTCATAAAATTGTGAATGGTTATCTTGTTGTTGCGTGATGCCGCTTACTATAACACTCACAAGCTGCTGTGATTTTCGAGTGCCATACGGATGCAGCATCAATGTACTCATCGTAGCTATCCTAAAGCCACGTCACAACAGTTATAAATTTTGATTTACTGCTTAGTTGCACCTGCGGTAAGACCTGAAACAACTTTTTCTTGAAGGAATAAAAACACAACAATGGGCACTAACATCACAAGGGTAACGGCTGCAAACATACCTGGTAGGTTAAAGTCGAACTGAGCCGTGAAAAACTTGATGGCAACTTGTACCGTGCGGTTGCGCTCCGAGGCCATCATAAGTAAGGAATACAAAAACTCGTTCCATGTCCAAATAAAAACTAATACAGCCACAGTTGAAAGCCCCGGCCCAGATAGTGGCAAGACAATCCGCGCAAGTAAGGTCCAATAGCTGGCACCATCTATGATGGCGGCTTCCTCGAGCGACTGCGGAATGCTCAAAAAGAAAGCGCGCAAAATCAAAAATGAAATTGGAAAAAAGAGAGCTGTGTAGAGCAAAATAAGCCCAATTTTGGTGTCGTGTAAGCGAAGTGTGTACATCAAATAAAGTTCGGGCACAATCAATGCGGTAACAGGCACAATAATGCCAAGACTAAAAAATACGGTCAAAAAGTGTTTGCCAAAAAAGTTAAACCGCGCTAGTGGGTACGCCGCCATACTTGCAACGAGTAGCACCGACAAGGTAGATGATGTGCTGATGATAAAACTGTTGAAAAAAACCCCTATAAGGTTAGTTTTGGTGAACGCATCACGCCAGCCCTGAGTATTCAACGCACTTGGAAAAAATGACGGGTCAATCAGAATCTCTTGATTGGTCTTGAACGTTGCTAACACGAGCCAGAGAATGGGCGTGAGTAGAACAACTGTAAAAAATAATAAAATTGCGTAGTCAACGATTAGTCTGGGATGAAACACTTTTTTGAGGCGACGAGTCCCCTTTTTAGTAAGTGGGGGTTGATGTTGCTTGGAAGCGAGGCTCATGACCAATCCTTTTGACCCACGCGAAACACTTTCCAAATGGTGGCAATGGAGATAAGACCAAGTGCAAATATCACAACGCCTATGGTGTTGGCGTAACCCCACTCAAACAGTTGATATTTTTGATACGCAAACATTGGTAGGTTGAGGGTGGCATTGCGCGGACCTCCGTTGGTGAGGAGCAAAATACCTTCAAAATAAATCAACGAACCTGTGACAGCTAAAATGGTACACGTACCAATGACATTGCGCAACAGTGGCAAGGTAATAAACACATCTTGTTGAATGCGGCTTGCACCGTCGATGGCAGCGGCTTCATAAAAGGATTCAGGGATGGCCACAATGTCGGCCATGACGATAATCATGTACAAGCCCACCATAAAAAGCCACGTCAAAATAAGCGCTGTAAGCGCTGTATCTGTTTGAAATAAAAAGTCTTGGCGGCGAAATCCTAGGGCGTCTAGAGTGTTGTTGATGATACCGTAGCGTGGATTGTAGGCTGCCCCAAATACAATCGCCAAAGATGCGTAAGAGACGATGTTGGGCAGAAAAAACAGCGTGCGAAAGATTTTCCAACCACGAATTTTACGCGATAAAATGAGCGCAACCAAAACAGCTAGCGGCACGTGAATCAACGCTGCTGCTGCCACCCATATGCCGGTGTTACTCATCGCTTTCCAAAACGCAGGGTCATTAACGAGACGAATGTAGTTTGTAAAACCCGCAAAACTAATGCCTGTCGTGCGCCATCGTGTGAATGAGGTGGCAATAAGAATAACAATAGGTAGCACCATAAACACAAGAAAAACAAGTAGTGCGGGCAAGATAGATAAATAAATATCACGTTTAAAACTGCGGTTGAGCATCATTATCCTTAAACATAAAACTGGTAGGTTTAGAAAAAAGTCAGCCTATGGTGTACTTATGCTGAACCAATAGAGACGATGATATTTTGAGATCAATATCCTAAGCATGGATTTTGCGATTTATGCTGCCTGTGCTAGCAGAGGTTAACTCTTCTAGAATTGACTGGGTTCAGCATGGCAAGCTTCTTGTAAATCTGTTTCAAACAAGCAAAACAAGGTACGCTTAAGTGTAAATGCGTACCTTGTTCGACATCATGATGTAGACGTTGACATTGAGTAGTTGATATTAGCTAGAGGTTGAACTAGAGCCAAAGCGTTGAGTAAAGCAGTTATTGAGCTGCGTCTTGGGCTGCTTGAACATCGGCTAAAAATTCTTCTGTGGTCATGTTGCCTCGAGCCAAATCTGGCCACAAGTTAATCCACTCGGCGTTAGCAGCGGGTGAAATAAAGTTTTTGGCGTGCGGATATTTATAGGTTGCCGTAGCCGCAGCTTCGCTAATACTTACAGCTAACGGGTGAATTGCAGCGCGGTCTTCATCGCTAAAGACAACATCACTTACGAGCCCGTCCCGGTTGGTAAACAGAGTGTGGTTGACCATTTGCTCAGGGCTGGTGACATACTCAATAAAGGCTACCGCTGCTTCGATGACCTCGGGGTCTTTAGCACCTACTGCGAAGGCTTGCTCACCGACAATTTGAATGATGCCAGAACCGGGTGAAATACCGTAGACAATATCATCAACAAGGCCTTCAGACGTTTCTTCCGGGTTTTTGATGTTGTTAATCATCCATGGACCGTTGGCAATCATAGCCGCTTGACCTTGTAAAAAGAGGGTTGCTGGAATGTTGTAGGCACCTGTGTAGGCATCTATGTTGGTGTAGTCAGCTTGCGCGTATTCAACGAGTTGGTTGGTTGCATTCACAACGACATCAGCACTAAAGTCATGAGTGCCTCCGGGCAAGTTGAGCCACTCCCCACCACCTTCTTGGGTGCCGATCATGTTGGCCCAAAGGAGTTGCGTCACCCAGTCGCCATCGGCCGCAAAGGGGATGATGCCAGCATCACGCAATTGACCGCTAACGGCAAAAAAGTCGTCCCATGTTATAGGAAGCTCGCTGATACCAGCTTGCTCGAGCAAGGCAGTATTGTAGTAAATCCCTACATTATCCAGCGTATAAGGAATCGCAAAAAGGCGGTCACCTGTACCATCAAACTTAAAGTCTGCTGTGCTCAGGTAAGGGTCAAATGCACCTTCAATAAACCGCTCGCCCCACTCTGTGCCTATAACAAACTCAGTCAAATCCACAGCGCGACCCGTTTCGATGACTTGTTTGATACAGGTGTTATTGCAGGTTACAAGATCGGGTAATTCGTCAATGACGGCCTCGGCTAAAATACGTTCAGCATGAGCTGGATCGCCGGGCGTTTCACGGCTTATAACTCTGTACTGGCCTGCAAATTCCTCGTTGAACCCTTCAATGAGAACGTCGCGATAAGGTGCTAATGGGTTGGTACCTGTCCAAAAATGTGACCAGACAAACTCAACTTGTGCGTTGCCTAGACCCAACACGCCACTCACCAGCATCCCTAAAACGATGGATGCAAGTCTTTTGTGCTTATGCACGATTTTACCTGCCTTTCTATTGGTAGTGTTTACAGTGTACAGCATTAGCTGCAACCAGTAAAATCCAGATTATCTTGCATAAAATGGTGCTGATATAATCTGTAATGTCTTCTACGTGACAAAGTAATATTAACTTGAGTGTCGAGTGTCATAATAAGAATTGTTTGGCACAAAACTTGTTCGTAATTTTACTTTAGAAAGTTTATCGGTAAGCTTTTGTAGATTTTAAAATTAAAGGTTGGTTAGATTTATGTCTCAAAATTCCATTCCTATAAAGTATGTAGTTTCCCAAATCGAACTCGCGCTTGAAGAAGGTTTGATGAGGTATCCTACTATCAATTTAGAAAAAATAGATTTAGAATTAAATACTGTAATCAAAAAAGGAGCAGGCATAAATCTGGAACTTGCGATACCATTGGTTAATTTCGAGGTTGGTGCAAATAGTGAAGCAGGGGAGGAGAAAACTCAAACCTTACGGTTAAGCTTGGTGCCCTCTAAAAAAGATTTAAACAGGAATACAAACGAGTCGATTAGAGACATAAGTATCCAAGATGAGTTGACCAATGGGATAAGAGCGATAGCTGAACTTATAGATTTTATCGCTGCAGGAAGACTTGGGTTAACCATGGAATCAAGTAGCGTGAACCTTGCTTTTGTTTTTACTACTGAAGGGAAAATATCAGTCTTAACTAGAGTTCTAACTGAAAAAGAAGTTTCTCATAGCATTACTCTTTACTTTGAAAGTAAAAATGTCAAATAGCCATAGTTTTCAAAAATAAGCTTACGACTTTGGAAGGGGTTATGTTGATATCTCTGACTAAAAAAATAAGTATATCTAGAAAAAATGTATTTGATCTATTTGAGAGTGACTGGGTTGCTGTTGCTTTTCGTTGGGCTGTTTTTTTTGGAATACTTGCGAGATTCATGTCTGGTGGTGGTGGTTATGATATGTCTAATCGCCATCAATTGATGTGGTGGATTAGTATTGACGGATTTTTTATATATGTTGCCTTAACAGGTTTAGTCCTTCTATTTACAAAACAGAGAAGGGTTGTCAAACAACCTTGGTACTATCATGTTCAAATTATTTCTGACATAATTTTTGTGTCGATTTTCTACTTTCTTTCCCTATCACAGAATTCCGATCTTTTTTTGCTATATTTTTTACCGATCTTGATGGCAACTAGCTATCTAAAATTGAAAACAGCACTCTCGTATTTTTTTGCTATATGTATAATATTTTTACTTCTTGTTTTATCTATTGAAGTCTATGAAGTTAATCTATTTGCTGCAAATGGGGAATCTGATGGGCTGAGTAATGAATATAATGCCCTCCGTCTATTAATAGGTACT
>JBCCOX010000236.1:0-7241 GCA_039025155.1 Deinococcota bacterium
CTTCTACGAGTGGCGGCGCACCTTGCGCGACAAGCCACTCGAGCGCGTTGTCAATTAAATCTGCTTGGCGCGCACCCTGCCACACATATCCCCAAAAGTCAGTCGCGCCAATAGCCCGTTCCCCGCGCTGAATTTCAAAGGCGAGGGCTTCCAATTCTTGCCAACTGACCGGGGGTGACAAATAGCCGTATTTGTCCAGTAGATCGCGGCGATAATAAAGCACGCCCAGTTCAGGTGCATACGGAATGGCCACTTGGCGGCCATCAAACTTTCCTGCACCTATAAGTTCCTCAAACATGCCCGCCGTTAACTCAGCAGTTTGCTGGTTGAGGTTGTCTAAGTGAGGCCCCAAACGCCCAAGTTGGCTGGGTTCCACCATCATCACATCTAGGTTAGGTGAGTCTGTCTCGAGCAGGACAGCAAGCATGGCAGCGTACAGTTCAGGGTCGTCTGGCACGTCGTGAATGATGACCTCAATAGGATTTGCATAATCGTTTACAAACCCCTCAA
Organism: Deinococcota bacterium; assembly: GCA_039025155.1. Taxonomy (GTDB): domain Bacteria; phylum Deinococcota; class Deinococci; order Deinococcales; family Trueperaceae; genus JBCCBI01. The sequence continues at coordinate 511 of JBCCOX010000236.1, forward strand.
CTAAACTACGGCAGACCTCGAGGTCGCGGGGGCTCACCCCACACGCAAGGTTAAGTTGCGGCATACTTTCTGCTGGTTGCGCTTGTGCAGTGCTTGCGACAGAACTTGTCACAGAGCTTGTCACAGAACTTGCTACAGAATCTGTTGTAGACATATTCCTACTAGTCAAGCTCACGACAAGCAGCACGCCCAGCAGAAGGCCCGCAACAAGTCTCATAGGCTTGCCCAATAACCAAGCGGACACAGTGTATAAAAATGCTGACTTGGGAGATGCTTGTGATGGTTCTGATGTTTGTGATGGCACTGTCACTCAACAACCTCAGGTTTTATCAATAAATGATTGTGTGCAAATCTGTGCATAGGCTGCTTACGAAATTTGGGTACTTTCTCCTGTGCGCGTGCTCGAGCTAGGTTGCAAGCGCTGACGAGTCTGCTCGAGGCTAGTTGCCAAAGTATCTAGTTCGTCGCCACTATTTAGGGTGATGGCTGCTTCCTGAAGCTCGAGCGTGCCTGCTTGCTCAGCGAGTGCTAGCACATGACGGCGCACACGACGTGCCAAGCTAAGGGCAATAAAAATTGCTACAACAAGCGGCAAACTAGCTGCCACAAGCAACCACAGCAGCAGTGTCCGGGTGGCTCGAGCGGCTGTTTCAGCAAAGCTGCCCACAACCACGGTGCCAACAAGCTGCGGCCCTTGCTCACGTGCTTGAACAATCACCTCGGCGCTGCTGTGCAACCTGAACCCCTGTACGGCTAAACTCAGCGGTGCTAGCGGACGATCTCCTAAGCGTAGGTTTGTTTGTCCTTGGGCAAATAGACCGCTTGCGCGGGTCACTTCAGCAGCAATTAAAGCCTGCAGTTGGGCAGACATCTCTGTGACGCCGCTAGTGCCTCCGCCTGCCTCAGCAAGCTCACCTGTTTCGGTCAGGTTAGCTGTTAAGGCTGCATCTAGCCGGCTGTCGCGCCAGCCAGCTAGCACTTGGGCGCTGCTGTCGGTAACGACAACCATCGCCACGTCGTTAGTAGCTAAAAAGGGCTGGGTTTGCTCGAGCCATCGTTGTAGCAAGTTGCTGCTGGCTGGGTCATCTAGCGGTCTGGCGATAAGCGCAGCGATGCTCGTTGCAAAAGTCGTTGCAATCCCCTCTGTTTTGGCGCGCTGCTCCTGCTGTAAGAGCCGTGGCACAAGCACACTACTTATAACAGCACTCACCAGCACCACAAGCAAGCTTGACAGCACGGCTACGAGCCCAAATTTCCTACCTAAACTAAAGCGGTGCCTAGCTTGCGTCAGGTCTTGATGAGCTGCTTCTGACGACCCGTCTCTAACATGAAGCGGTAAGGGCGGTGGGTCACGCTCAGGGTCAAGTCCCACCTGAGCTGGGTCTTCAACAACAACAGTTTGTGAAATAGATGCCGCCAAGGCCTGCGTAGCTGCTGCTTTTTTGGCTTCGCGGCTAGCGCCATCTGTAACAGCTTGAGTACCCGGAAGCGGGCTGTGCTGGAGGGCTGGAATATCCCTTGCGACAAGCGCTACATTGTCTGTGTTATTTGCTGCGTTCGCAGGTACACTGCTAGCCGTATTGGCAAAAGTATCTTGAAAATTCTCAGATGCAGCCATATGAGTTGCCTGACTGCTAGGACCGCTTAGCCCGTTTGATGTGCTGTTGTTCGTGGCTTCTGGGGTGGCTTCCGGGATAGGTTCCGGGGTAGCAGCAGATGTTACCGTCTCTGCTGCAGGAGACGCTGCTAACGTAGACGCGCTAACAACCTCACCTGACGCGCTATCAACAATCTCTGTAAGTAAGCCAATGCGCTCAAAGCGCTTGGCAAGGCGGCGCGCTTCGCGGCTGGTGACGGATTTACTGACTTTACCCGGCAGTTTGCCGATAAGCGCCCGTGCTTTGCTATCACTCACCTTAAACGCATCACTAAAGCTAGCAATGAAGCTGCTCGAGTCAGCCCCTTCGGGAATGCGTGCATAGACGATGTATTGTGATGGCATGAGGACCTTCCTCGTGAGGGATAACGCTGCTGCCTTGAAGTACTAAGCTCGTCTGAAGCGACATCTGAAGTTATACCTGAAGCTGTAGATACAAGATATCTGGCGCATAGGTGTGCAGGCGCGGGTCAGCTCGAGCTTGCGTTGAACCATTAGCTTACGTTTATCCATCATAGAGTAACTTTAGCGCAGAAACCAGCGGGCCTAGCTAGCATGATTAGTCGTTGCTCTCTTACGCACAAGCTTGCTCGAGCCAACGTTCAACACTATCTTTTATTCTAGGTGCTGGTCACGTTCACTTGTGGGCTATATTTCTCATACTTGTCATCTTGACTTAGCACGGCACTAGCTGCCTAACCAGCTAGCGAGTTAGTTACTAGCAAGAGTGCAGCTTGGTTAGGTAAGCTAAAGACATGGCAGAAACCATGCATGCCATTTCTGTACAACCTGACTCGAGCCTCACTTGGCAAGAAGCTGAGGTCGCAAGCATTGACCGCGATGAGGTTTTGATAGATGTCTACGCCACTGCCGTTAACCGAGCTGACCTCGCCCAACGCCGCGGCCTTTACCCGCCACCAGAAGGTGCCAGCGACATTTTGGGGCTAGAAGCTGCTGGCATCATCCGTAAAGTTGGCTGGGAAGTTGACGACTGGCAAGTTGGTGATGCTGTCTGCACGCTGCTACCCGGTGGCGGCTACGCAGAACAAGCCGTGATTCACCACGATTTACTTATGCCTCTGCCAAGCAGTTGGAACTTCGTGCAAGCTGCCGCCTTACCAGAAGTCTTTTTTACGGCTTTTTTGAATTTGTTTATTGAGGCCAAGCTGGACAAAGGCGAGCGTGTGCTCATTCACGGGGGTGCTAGCGGGGTGGGAACTGCCGCTATTCAACTGGCCAAACAAGCTGGCAGCACGGTCATTGTAACGGCCAGTAGCGAAGCTAAACTAGCCGTCTGTAGCGACCTCGGGGCAGATGTCACCATCAACTACCGCGAGGAAGATTTTGCTGAGGTTGTGACTAACTTGGGCGGGGTAGATGTTGTCCTCGACATGGTGGGTGGGTCTTACCTTGCCCAACACCTAGACATTTTAAGGACAAACGGCCGCCTCGTAGTCATTGCCACTTTGGGCGGCAGCCAAGCTGAGATTAGCCTGCGGACTATGATGAGCAAGCGTTTATCCCTTAAAGGCTCAACCTTACGCAGCCGCCCGCTACACGAAAAAATCAGCCTCAAAGAGCAGTTTATAAAACGCTTTTGGCGGCTCGTTGAGCAAGGTGCTATTTACCCTGTTATTGACAGTGTGTTTGCCATTCAAGACGCTGAGCAAGCCCACGCCCACATGCTAGACAACCGCAACGTCGGCAAAATTGTGTTGTCGGTGCGTCCAGACATTCTGGCAACAGATGAGGGTCACATGACATATAGTGGCATTACCGAAGATGCCATTAGCGAAGATGCCATTGCCGAAGATGGACTTAGTGAGGGTGATGATGCCTTTGACAGTCAGGCTACTCACACCTATTCTGAAGATGACGAAGATAACGATTTTCCCGTAGAGAATGATGTTTCTGAAGATGAGGATGCTCAAGCGCCTTAATACCACCAGACGATCTCATTACAGACGTTTTCTCAACATTACCCGAAATCAACAGTTCAGATACTTTTGATAAGCCTCGTCACAGACACAAACAAGATTTTGGGCACAGCGTACTAAATCACATCGGTTTAAATCACATCGGTGACGCAAAACGATTTTTGAGGTTCAATGCTATCCGAAGTATTGGAAATTGACACTAACCGAAATACTGCTACCTCTACTAGCTCGAGATAGACACTCTATGATCTCGAGGCAGGCACATCACGCTCACACCACTACCTAGGAAATAAGCTACAACGTGGAAGACACAACCTTTAGCTACCAACACAGCAAAGCAGGCCGCTTGCGCATCTTTTGGCAAGGGCGCTGCATCATGACACTTGGTGGCGCTAGAGCCCGCGACCTTGCAGAGGCCTTGGCGGACGCAGGTGACGAAGAAGTGTAGTATCTACTACAGCGCGTAACAGGCAATTTTAAGCGTGGGAACGAACGTCAGCGGAAACGGTAGCTTCATCACAAACCTTAGCTGATAATTTTGTGCCTCGAGCCACTTGCAGTCTCAACACCCTCAGTGAATCCCGTTTTCCACCCGCGTCCCCGCAGAATTGGTTGCAAAGCGGACGTTTTGCTTAAACGTGGCAATATCATGTGCGTCTACATAGGTCATCGCACTCCGCAAACCGTCGCGCAAGCGCGCCACAGCAGCTTGAGCGTTGTCGTGAACATCCTGCACGGTTTGTATGCCACCTTCAACATAGCGGCTTTTATCAGGTACATAAGCAGAGGCCATGCCAAAAATAGTGACGCCGACGAGATTGCCGTGCTCATCATGTACAAGCACGCCTTCCTCGAGGCTGCCGCTAGCAAAAAACTTGCCCATCATCACACCATCACTGAGCGCCACAGCTTTGGCAAAATCACCCGAGGTATTGATGCCGCCATCACTAATGATGGTTATGTCTAGAGTTGGGTCGTCAGCTAGTAGATCGTCTTTGACGCACGCGAGTTCCTCGAGCAACGTAAACTGCCCCACTCCCACACCGGTATTTAAGCGCGTAGTACAAACTGAGCCCGGGCCCACACCCACTTTGAGCATAATCTTGCGAAAGCCCGCTAGCTGCATGAGGTGATAAGCAAACACAAAGCCTTCAACTGACCCAACGTTACCTAACATGACCCCTTGATCAATACCTAACTCACGAATGCGCATTAATAATGGCAATACTGCCGCGTTAGCACCGTGGGCAATATCAATGGATAAAAGCTGCACATTGGATTTTGCAACTAACTGAGCTAAAAACTGATGACTGTCTTTTAGGCCAATCGACACGCCGACGGATGCACTATTGCAGTCAGTGACATCTGCTAGCCGAGAATTAGGGTCCAGCCCAACACGAGGTAAGACATGGACTCCTCCAGCTTCAGCTATGTCTCTAGCAAAGCGGCTGCGCATGTACGACATGGACGCACCAAGGGCCGGAAAACAGGTAAACGCGCCGTGTAAGCCAGCATAACTAACCTCTGTCTTCACCTGACTGCGCGAGGTTAATGAGGTTAAAAACGTGGGAACGATGGTTTTATCTGCAAAAGTGTAATACGTTTGGTTGCTATCAAATTGAACCTGACGCAAGCGCTCACGGGTGCGTAATAGTGCTTCCTGTACGAGGCTTTCCTGATTTAATTGCTTAGAGATAAGGCCTAACTCAACAGGGGCAAGGGGGGTTTGAATTGTGCTCACGTACTTAAGTTTAGCACAGCAAGAAGGGCTCGAGATAACCTTTCAATGAGTTCGGGTGCGTCCCAATTTCATCAGTTGAGGAAAAGGTCGATGTCTCATCTGGTGAAAATCGCTAAAGGGGTCAGAAGCGGAATAAAACGTCTGAGAGACTATAGAATTGATTCGATTCTTGTTTAGCATAGTTACACCCTGAGACACACATATATTGCATAACTGACGTTTTTGGGATACACCCAAACCCAAGTCAAATCAACACAACTCACAAGAGCTTACACACTTAAACAACATTCTCGACAAAGATCTAAGGTGCTGTCGTCCACTGTCTCAGTCTATTGCTTGGAGGAACATTGCAGCGTCAATCTATGTTTTTACAAATGCCACAGCAGACCTGAAATCATACACAGTCAATCGTATACATTTTCAGTGAACAGATGATGATTAGCTGAGGTGTTTAACGACTTGTTCCAATTAGACTCATAGCGTAAGCTTGTAAAAATAACCTTTAAGGAGGAAAGGTATGAAACAAGTAATGAGTTTGCTAGTTGTAAGCTTGTTAACACTGGCATCTGCCCAAGATGTCTTTATGTGGCCCGAGGCCTATGCACCTTCTGCTAGTCAAGAAGGTATCGTTCAAGAAACTGTCTTTGGTGATATTACAAGGCTCGAGCCCTACTTAGGCGGCAGCGCCACTGAGGGAGCAGTGCTTGGCATGGTCGCTGGCCCTACAATTATTTATCGTGATTGGCTTGGCACCCGTCAATTTAAAGATTCAGATGGCAACTACAACCTGCTCTGGGCAAGTGACATTGAAGAAGTTGTCCAAGAGCAAGAATTTATTATCACCCTTAAAGAAGGCTGGATGTGGAGCGACGGCACCGAAATGACGGCGGATGACGCCATTGCCTCATTTATTATTCACGGTGATCCTGAGGTTGAATCTAATTCGTTTAGCTGTAGCGAGGTCAACGAAGTTGACGTTGAATACGAAAAACTTGGTACCTATCAATACCGTGTGCGCCTTCCCGAGCCGCAAGTGAACGCCCTTTTTTCTAACGATTGCGGTATGTCTGCTGGCGGCGTTTTACCTGCGCATATCTTCATGCCTGTTTATGAAGAACAAGGCGCGGCTGGCGTAAAAGCCCTTTGGGGTGTAGATACTGATCCCAGCGAAATCATCTCTGGCGGACCTTACCTCATCAGCGAGTTTCGTCCCGGTGAACGCTTGGTGTTAGAGAAAAACCCTATGTACGGTCAATTTGTGCAAGCTGCCGACGGCTCACCGCTACCCGGGCCAGATACTTGGAACATCACCATTACCGAAGACCGCAACGCAGAACTTAGTCTTATTGTTACAGGTCAAGCTAACTTCTATTGGCCAACCACGCTAGACGAAGTA
>JBCCOX010000237.1:0-7235 GCA_039025155.1 Deinococcota bacterium
CTCCGGTCAGTCCTCGTTGAAGACGCAAGCGGCAACCCCATCTCGCTACTTGGTGCTACGCTCTAACCAACCACCTAACCCAACTCTCAACCTCCAAACCTCTTCCCCTTTCCTCTGGGCTACCTTCGGGTAGCCTTTTTTCGTTTGCATTGCGTGACCCTACAGACAGGGTTTTTGTAAATCGCTAAAGTGGCTTATGCCAACTTCCGTCATTGCTGACGAACGCATCAAGCTGTTAAATGACAAGCCGCCAAGTACTGGGGATTACGTCCTCTATTGGATGCAGCAATCTGCACGAGCAGAAGACAATCACGCCCTCGAGGTCGCTGTACAACAAGCCAATGAGCTAGACAAACCTCTCTCAGTCGTGTTTGGGCTCATGGACGACTACCCAGAGGCTAACCTGCGGCACTATCACTTTTTGTTAGAAGGTTTGCAAGAAACCCAAACGAGTTTAGCGAGGCGGGATATTGGCATGTTGGTCCAGCATGGCCACCCGGCTGAGGTTGCGCTTGCTAATGCTAAGCGTGCGTGTTTGGTGGTATGTGACTGTGGATACTTGCGTCATCAGCGGCAGTGGCGTGAGCGTGTTGCTAAAGAAGCAGGCTGCCGAGTTATCCAAGTTGAGTCAGACGTGGTTGTGCCAATTGAGCTTGTTTCAACCAAAGCTGAATATGCAGCGCGCACGATTCGTCCTAAAATCACGAAACATCTGGATGAGTTTTTGATTGCGCTAGCTACAACAGCCGTCAAGCACTCGAGCCTCACTCTACGCGGGAGCCAAGACTTTGCCAACCTCGATTTAAGTGATGTGGACGCTTGCCTTGCCAACCTCAAGCTAGATACATCACTTAAACCTGTACCGCTATTTAAGGGCGGTACGCGGGCGGGGAAGCAACAACTGGCTGAGTTTTTGGACACGTCGTTTGCAAGCTACGCGGATAACCGCAATCAACCGCAAACCAACGATGTATCCCACATGAGCAAGTATTTGCACTTTGGGCAGCTCTCGCCGATTTACATTGCCCTCAAAATTCGTGAAGCGGCTGCTTTTAACAATGAAAACCGTGAGTCTTACCTCGAGGAACTCATTATTCGCCGCGAGTTACCTATGAATTTTGTGTATTACACACCGAATTATGACAGCTATGACTGTTTACCAGATTGGGCTAAGAAAACCCTTGCTGAGCATAAAGATGATGAGCGCGAGTATATTTATGACCGCGAACAGCTCGAGACCGCCCAAACGCACGACCCCTACTGGAATGCATCTATGAACGAAATGCGCGTGACGGGTTACATGCACAACTACATGCGCATGTATTGGGGCAAAAAGATTCTCGAGTGGAGCCAAACCCCAGAAGATGCTTTTGAGACAACGCTTTATCTTAACAACAAATACTTTTTAGACGGGCGAGATGCCAACTCGTTTGCGGGGGTTGCGTGGGTTTACGGGCAGCATGACCGGGCGTGGACCGAGCGGGCGGTATTTGGCAAAATTCGTTACATGAATGCTAAGGGGCTCGAGCGCAAAGCCAAGCCCAAAGCCTACGTGGACAAGGTCAATAACCTAGCTGAATCACTTGGCTACGACTTGGTAAAGACGGATGTCGGAATGCAGCCTCAGCTATTTTGAGGGTATTGATAGAGCTTGTAAACGATGGTGATTGGAAACATCAAAATTCGGATATAGAGCTATCTTCCAATCTCCCTTTCCTCTACCTCCACAACCACATCCCAACAAACACGTGATAATCTTAATCCCATGAGCATCACCACCGAAGAAATGGAACACCTTAAGCGCCTCGCTCGGCTGGAACTTTCAGCCGAAGAAACCGAGCATCTTAAAGGGGACATCAACAAAACGCTGGATTACTTTACGCTACTCAATGAACTGGATACTGATGGCGTCGAAGAATTGGTGCGCCCTGTCCAGAGCGTGAACGTGTTTCGAGCGGATAAAGTTGTGCCAACTCTCACCCACGAAGACGCTATGAGTGTTGCCATAGAGCATGAAGATGGTTTTTATAAAGTGCCGCGCACGGTGGATACCGGCGAGTGAGCTAGCTGAGGATGAGTGTTTGGAACGCTTGTGCAAACCCAGCGTCGTCCAAGTGTTTATAAGCTTGTATAAACCTGCGCAAGCGGTACTGCTCGAGTAAGCCTGTCACCAAGGTCTCAGACGTATACGGATCACGTTTGACACCAGTTTTAGCACGGCCAAGCTCATCTAAAAGCTCTAATTCACGAAGTGCTGCCAGTGCGCGGGTGGTGTAAACGTCACCCTCAGCAGGCTGCTGACCTCGTTTTTTAATGTCTACGTATAATCGGCGCAAACTGGCGACATCTGGAAAAGTTTGGGCGTGTTGCTCGAGTCGTTCAAGCTCTCCGTCTGCTAAGTCCACAAAGATAGTTACCTCGTTCACATTACTCAACCAAGGAAGTAAACATACTTGCAATTCTTCGAGTGGATTTAAGGTGTTGGCATTGTAAGGTAAGCGGCTCAACAGGATGCTGCTCACTTGCTTATCTTGTGCCACGGCCTCATCTAATTGTGTGAGGGAGTCAAGATCAGTTAGCTCGAGGTGGTAACTTCCTCCCTGCCCGCGCCCAACTGATACGTGCGAGAACACCTTTTGGCCAACGTCGTTATCTTCATTAGACACGAGCGGTAGAGGTTCCGCTGTCCGCAAGTCGTGGGCTTCAAACTCAATGTTGCGTTTGCCTTGCCATTCATTTTCCCGCAAGCTGATAGCCACATTTAACTCACTACGGCGGGTTAACGTTCCAGCTTGTTCACCCCGCTGCCAGGCGATGCCTTTCACGCCACCGACGCGTAGTTGCAAGTGATTACCTGCTTTGCCCACAGCCCTTGCCATATCCAGTTGGTCACTAAACCCAAACAGCGGCGCACGGTGGCCCTGACCAAAGGGCTCGAGCGTGTCTAAACTATCAAGTAAACCTTTGCTCATATCCACTTGGCTCACCAGTGCGTCCAGCACAACTGAAGGTCTAGGTGTTGGGTGGTCTGCCACAAAGCTATTGATGGCATCTCGAAATGTAGGAATGTCGTTGGGGTTAAGCGCAAACCCTGCCGCTTGGGAGTGACCGCCGTAGCGTTTGAGGGTGCTTGCAGCATGATTCAGGGCGTTTACCGCAGAAATCCCCGGCGTGGAGCGCACCGACCCTTTGTCCCCTGCGATGATGAACACGGGTTTGTAGAACCGCTCGAGCAACTTACTTGCCACAATGCCCATCACGCCCGCATGCCAGCCATCATCTGCGACGACAATGGCGGGTTCAGTCGGGTTGACGTGGTCCAAGGCTTCCTCAAACATGCGTTGTTGTACATCGCGTCGCTCGGTGTTGCGCGCTTGCAAATACACTGCCAGCTCACGGGCGCGCCGTTCAGAGGCGGTCATGAGCAGCTCGAGCCCCATGTCAGCATCCCCCATGCGCCCAGCGGCGTTGAGGCGTGGGGCCAGCACAAAGGCAACATCGGTAGCTGTTGGGTTGCCGCTTAGGTGGGACTGACCAATGAGTGCTTTAAGTCCGGGCCAACGCGACTCTTTGAGACGTTCTAGGCCCTCCACAATTAACGCACGGTTTTCACCCATCAGCGGGGCCACATCTGCAATCGTGCCGATGCTGGCAAGATCACTGTAGTCAAGTGGAGGTTCTAAATTTAGTCGGTTTCTGAGTGCCCACAAAAGATGATAGGCCACCCCAGCACCCGTGAGTTCAGGCAAACCTGCCCGTGCTAGCGGCGACATCTTCGGGTGCACAATCAAACAGTCGGGTAAGGTTTGGCCCGGATGGTGATGATCGCTAACGATAACCTCAACCCCTGCTGCTTGCAAGCGAGCAAGTTCGTCCAAGTTGGCGATGCCGCAGTCCACGGTTACAAACAAATCTGCGTTGGCAATGTGCTCATCTACTCGATTTGGTGAAATACCGTACCCATCTTTGACGCGGTGGGGAATAAACGGCGTGACATTACCGCCGAGTTCACGTAAGCCAAGCGTAAGTACAGCGGTTCCGGTGATGCCGTCGGCATCGTAATCACCGTGGATGAGGATGCGCTTTTTATGTTTGAGGGCGTGCTCGAGCCGTGCTGCGGCGGCCTCTAAATCAGGAATTTGGGTGAGTGTTAGCGGCGGTGTTAAGTGGCTGAGTGCGTCCCCACGAAAGCCTCTTGCCCATAGAACAGAGGCGAGTAAAGGCGGAATCTGCAACTCTTGGATAAGTGGTCGCAATGCTGCTGGCGGCGCACTTGGGCGAACTTGCCAGTGCGCGCTTGGGCGTGTGGTCTGTTCAGTTTGAGTGTCAGGTGTTGTTTGCTTACTTGGTTCAGCCAACACAAGTCATTCCAAAAAACACGTAACACAGCATATTGAGTAGTACACCTACCATTGACACCATCAACATTTACCTGCCCTACAGAAACTATGATTTTCCGTGCAGAACCGCAAAGACACCAGCCAACTTACAATCAAAACCGTGATGTCTTGACGTGTTGACCTACACGTAACGGACTTATTGAGCAACTTTGTTTGCTGCGGGCGTTGCTTGGGGTGCAGCTTGAGGTTTGGGCAAACTGGCAGGCGGTTTAGCCATGCGTTCCTCGAGCCGCTCAATTTCTTGGCTTAGTGCGCGCAGTCTGCGGCGCATGGGCCACCACGCTGAAAAATAGCCAGCGCCGATGGCAACAGCAAGCACAAATGAAGATGGGAAATCAAAAATAAACGGTAAACGCATCATGCCGTTAACACGCTGAATCATCAGCAAATAGACGATAACAACGCCCCCTATGGCCATTTGAATCATTTGTTTTGTCTTCATAAAACCACTACACGCGCTAGGCGTGATCTCCTCTCAGAATTAGGGATGGTTGCTTATATCAATGTACCTATCTGTAGCGTTATCCCTACTAGCTAGTATCTGTATCCACAAGATCACATTTGCTGACTAGAAATCGCTGACTAGAAATCATAGCCAATGACTCAAGATCAGTTCTGCAATTCTGAATTAGACTGACACCGTAAACTTTCTTGTACGATGAGAATTGTACTGGACCAGACTGTCGTACCAAAGAATTACCCAACAAGACTTTAACCCTAAGTGTTGAAATGCAAAAAGACGATGATTACCATCGTTTACTATAAACTTGCCATCTACGTAAGACACAATGAGTGGAGGAAAATACTCAATTTTTAGGGAGCTTTGTATAATTTGATTGGTATTCTTAAACCATAACTCATAAGACACCTGATATTCCATGGTTTCTTCAAACCCACAAATTCGCGTGAGACTATGTAGAGGTACTTTAACAGGCCCATGCCAAAAGCGTTCTTGTAGTTTTAACCCTTTAGAAAAAGCTGTATTCATTGCAGGTCCACAGAGATAAGCATGGACCCATGACTCCAGCTCGTTGTTTTGTGCAGCACAAATAGCTGTACTCAAATTGAAACTCGAGTTAGAAGAAAAATAATCCATAGGAATCAATTAAACCTGGAAATAATGTAAACTGGCTGGTCTTGGTAAACAAGTTGATACAGTCATTTTAGCCTACTGACGTGCGTACGGTTGCGCGGGTATCACGTTGGGCTAAGGGGTATTCAAGATGTGTTGACTAAATAGATATTCGCTATAAGCATAGGGTTGTCCTCAACCTTCACCTCAAGGACTCGAGTTAACAACTGTCAACATCTAAACCTCAACCAAACTACATGACGCACACAACCCACCCACGCACTTAAACTCGCTACACTAAGGATGTTGTGAACGTTAGTACTGAAGTTTTCCCTAATCCTCAAATAATAACGCCGCAGGCTGATGCCAAAGTTTTGGTAGCTATGTCTGGCGGCGTAGATTCGTCCATGGCTGCCCGCCTCCTTAAAGACCAAGGTTTTGAGCTAACCGGAGCCATGATGCGCTTTTGGCAAGATGACAAACCCAAAGAGCAATTTAACTTGTGTTGTAGCCCAGAAGCCGCCTACGACGCCCGCCGCATTGCCGACGCCATTGATATTCCATTTTACCTACTGGACTACCGCGACATGTTTGAAGACCCTGTCATCAACCCGTTTTTAGATGTTTACAGTCAGGGGCGCACCCCCAACCCTTGCGTGTGGTGTAACCGCCAGATTAAGTTTGGTGCGTTTTGGCAAAAAGCGCGTTTGCTCGGCTGCGATTACGTTGCGACCGGTCACTACGTACGCCGGGTGGACTTAGCGGATGGCGACGTAGGCTTTTACCGTGGCTACGACGATAGCAAAGACCAAACGTATTTCCTCTGGGCGCTCCCACGTGAGGTGCTTCGTCATGTACTTTTTCCGCTAGGTGACCTGACTAAAGACAAAGTGCGCGAACTTGCTAAGGAAGCCAACTTTGCGGTAGCGAGCAAAAAATCCTCGCATAGCTTGTGTTTTATTACGGATAGTGTGAAAAGCTACTTACAAGAGCGCACCGCCCGCAACCCGGGGCCGATTTTGGATGCTGCCCAAGACTTTAAGGACATTGGTGAGCATGAGGGCTTGCAGTTTTACACCATTGGTCAGAAAAAGGGCCTCGGCTTGTATCATTCGCACCTCGAGCGCTTTGTGCTCGACATGGACGCCAGCACCAACACCCTCATCGTCGGCACGCGGGACATGTGCTATAGCGATACATTAGAAGCCAGTCAAGCAAATTTTCTGGTGGATGTTGACGATATTCCGGAACAAGTCATGGCCCAGACACGCTACCGCCAAAGTCCATCATCTGCAAAAGTTGTCCAGACAGAGACAGGCTTTAACTTGCATTTTGATGAACCTGTGTTTGCGATTACGCGCGGACAGTCTGCCGTTCTCTACGCGCGTGATGAGCATGGCGATAGGCTTTTGGGTGGCGGGACAATTAACAAATTTGTCCCCAAAGTTCCCATGCCAGCTCGAGCGTCTTAAGTTATCCATCTAATCTTGTTTAGGTGAGGCTGTCACGTCAAAGCTCGAGAATAAGCCTTCTAGACAAGGTAATTTGGAACATCAACCTCTATTAAGTCAGTGTAAGTTGCATTCGTACTAACGTAAACTGAGATACCGTCAAGCACTGATGCAAATCTAAATAAATCTTCGTAAACAACGTTCAGGAGGACGTTATGGGACTTTGGATTGTACTGATACTTATTGTTGTCGTTATTGTCGTCATCATCAATGTGTTTAACCGCATTCAGACGCTCGAGAACCGCTTTGAAA